>NZ_JBYSYZ010000022.1:0-87189 GCF_058783925.1 Pseudomonas sp. FW305-70 | reverse complement strand
GCGGTAGTTCAGTCGGTTAGAATACCGGCCTGTCACGCCGGGGGTCGCGGGTTCGAGTCCCGTCCGCTGCGCCATATCTGCCCCGAGGCCCACTGAACGCCTTGGAGCTACGAAGAAACCACTGGTTACTTCGAGTCGATAGCAAAGACCCTGGTCGAAAGACCGGGGTTTTTTGTGCCTGCGATTTGGCTTTTTCTCCTGCCTCGCGACCCTCAGGGTTTCGCATCTGCCGGCCTGGCGCGGATGCCCGATGACTCTCGAAAATCCCCCTCAATAACCCGCAGCCTTGTTAAACCGGTACCTGCGCGGCCGAAATGCCTGCCTGTCATTAAATAATTCAAGCATTTACCGGGTGCAGTTCGTACAAAGGGCTTGGATTGTCTGCGCAACACTAATTAGAATGAGTCGCATTTAAAATATTTCTTCACCCAGGGTTCCTTCAGATGAGTGATGCCGCGATGCCGCCGGAGCAAGCCTTCCACGACCTGTACCGCGACCATCGGGGCTGGCTCGAAGGCTGGTTGAGACGACGCATGAGCAATGGCAGCGATGCGGCGGACCTGAGCCAGGATACCTTCGTTCGTGTCCTTGCCAGCTCTCAGCGCATCGCCGACTTGCAAGAGCCTCGCGCCTACCTGGCGACCGTCGGCAAACGACTGCTGAGCAACTTCTACAAGCGCCGCAGCCTGGAGCAAGCCTATCTCGATGCATTGGCGCTGCTGCCCGAGGACTGTGTGCCGTCCCCGGAGCAACGCTGGATCCTGCTGGAAACCCTGCAGGCCCTGGACGAATTGCTCGATGGATTGCCCGGGCCGGTACGGCGGGCGTTTCTCTTGAGTCAGCTGGAAGGCCTGGGCTACCAGGAGATTGCCGAGCGCCTGCAAGTCTCGGAACGCACGATCAAGCGCTACATGGCTCAAGCCTACGAACATTGCCTGCTGGTGGGCATGTGAACGGTTCGGCACCTTCGGCCCAGGCCCGACAAGTCGTGCGGGCCGCCGCGCAGTGGCTGGCCCTCATGGAATCCGGCTGTGCCAATGATCGGGACCGGGAGCAGCTGCAGAGCTGGCGCGACAGCCATTGCAGCCATGAGCAGGCCTGGCAGAAAGCGCAGTGCTTGCGTCAACGTTTTGCCGACCTGCCATCGGGCCTGGCCATGGCCAGTCTGGACCGGCCGCAAGCCAGTCGACGCACGGTGCTCAAGCGCGCCGTCGGTGCGGTGGCGTTGCTGCCGACCGCCTGGTTGATCAGTCGGCAGTTGCCTCTGGATACCTGGGGGGCCGACCTGCGCACCGCCACCGGGGAAAGCAAAAAAGTCCGGTTGGCCGATGGCAGCTCTGTGCAACTGAACACGGCCAGTGCCGTCGATATCGATCTGAAGAACCGGTACCTGACACTGGTGGAAGGCGAAATGGCACTGAACGTGCCCGGGACTTCGCCGCTGACGATCCTCACGCGCTTCGGGCAAGTGACCGTCAGTCAGAGCGAAGTGTGCGTGCGTCAGGGGCAGGCGGGCTGCAAGGTGTCAGTGCTTCGAGGCACGGTGCAGTTGCAGCCTCTGCACGGGCCGGTCTTTTCGTTGCGCGGCGGCCAGCAAGTCAGCCTTCAATCGGCGGGTGCCGGCGCTGTGGAGCCATTCGATGTGCTGGCCCCTGGCTGGCGTGACGGAGTGCTGATGGCGCAGAACCAACTCTTGGGGGATTTCCTGCGCGAGCTCAGTACCTATCGTCCGGGCGTGTTGCGTTGGGAGCCAGCGCTGGAATCGCTGCGCATCACCGGCAGTTTTCGCCTGGAAGACACCGATCGCATCCTCGCGCTTCTGGCGGTCAGCCTGCCGCTGGAGGTGCATTCGCGTACGCGTTATTGGGTAACGCTGGTGCCGCGCAAAAATAGTGTTTAACGCGTGTCCCCTTTTTTCGCGGCGCTTGTCATTCAAGGCAAGTGAAACGAAATCAGAGAGATTCTCAATGCCTGCAGTGATGCCTTGTAGTACGCGTCTGGCTCCATCCCGGTTGCGCCCGTTGATGCACTTGAGTCTGTTGTTGAGCCTGAGTGCCTGTCCGTTGTTCATCACTGCCGGTTGGGCCGAAGACGCGCCACGGCGCAGCTATCAGGTGCCAGCCGGTAGCCTCGGCGCAGCGCTGACCCGTTTCGCCGGGTTGGCCGGGGTCAATCTGTCCGTAGACCCGGCACTGGTGAGCGGGCGCACCAGCCCTGGCCTTTCCGGCGACTTCGCGGTGGAGGAGGGCTTTGCCCAACTGCTACAGGGTTCCGGTCTGCAACTGCAACCGGTGGGCGAGCAGGCGTACATGCTGACCCCGGCGCCAACAGGCAGCACCCTGCAACTGGGCGCTACCTCCATCTACGCGACGGCGGACACGGCGCACGGTGATCCGTATGCCGGCGGGCAGGTCGCACGCCGTGGGTCGCAAGGCTTGCTGGGCTCGAAAGACTTCATGGAGACGCCGTTCAGCGAGACCACCTACACCAGTGAGTTGGTGAAAAACCTGCAGGCTCGTACCTTGGGCGACCTGGTTGCCAGCGATCCCTCGGTTCGCGCCACCAACCCGGCGGGTGGGCGGTATGAGCAGTTCACCATTCGCGGAATGAGCCTGTTCAACAGTGATGTCTCCTACAACGGTCTCTACGGCATTCTGCCGACGTACACCATCGACATGGAAATGGCCGATCGCGTCGACGTCCTCAAAGGCCCGAGTCAGCTGATCAATGGCATCTCGCCGCGGGGCAGCGTGGGCGGCGGGATCAACGTGGTGCCCAAGCGCGCCACCGACGTGCCCATTACTTCGTTTACCGGCAACTACGCTTCCGACAGCCAGGTCGGCGGTGCGGTAGATATCGGTCGGCGCTTTGGTGAGGGGGACATGTTCGGTGTTCGTTTCAACGGCGTGAAGCAGTCCGGCGACACCGAATGGGATCACCAGAGTGTTGACCGCGAGATGGCAGTGCTGGGCCTGGATTTTCGCGGTGAGCGCCTGCGGCTCTCGACGGACGTCGGGCATAACGAGCGTGACACCGACGCCCCGCAGGAGCGTGTGCAGGTCGGCGCCAAAGCTCAGGTTCCGCACGCCAGCGATGTTCGCCACAACTATGCACAGCCGTGGAGCAAGGCTCGGACCAAGGACACCTTCGGTACGGTGACCGGCGAGTACGATGTCAGCGATTCCGTCATGGTGTACGCCGGTGCGGGGGCGCGTAAAAGTAATCACGACTTCCTTCGGCACGCCGTAGCGGTCACCAACAACGCGGGCGATTTCAGCGTTCAGCCACGTGACTTCACCCGCGACGAAAATGTCCGGACAGCCAATGCCGGGGTACGCAACTGGTTCCATACCGGTCAGGTGAGTCATGAAATCAACCTGGCTACCAGCTACTTCTACATGGACTTCGAAAACGGTGGCGCCCGTTATGCCGCCGCCCCGAGCAACCTCTACAACCCTGTGGAAACACCTACACCCATCACGCCCACGCGACTCGACTCAGAGGTTTATACCGAGAACCGTTCCAGCAGCGTGGCGTTGTCCGACACATTGGGCTTCTTCGATGACCAGGTGCTGTTGACCCTCGGTGCACGCTGGCAGCGAGTGCAGGTTGACGACTGGACGGATAATGTCAAAGGCGACACGGGCTACGATGAAGAAAAGGTTTCGCCCTCGGGCGGCATCCTGTTCAAGGCCACCGACAAGCTCTCGTTGTATGCCAACTACATGGAAGGCCTGAGCCAGGGCAAGATCGCCCCGTCGACCTCGGTGAACGAGGACGAGATCTTCCCGCCGTTCATCAGTCGGCAGGTCGAGGTCGGTGCCAAATATGATGCGGGTGCATTCGCCGTTACCACTGCGGTGTTCCGGATCAAGCAGCCGGCCTATGAAACCAACGCCACGACGCGGGTTTTCGGCCCGAACGGCAAACGCGAAAACAAGGGTGTGGAAGTCAACGTGTTCGGTGAGCCGCTCAAAGGTTTCCGTCTGGTCGGTGGCGTCATGTACATCGACAGCGAACTCACCGACACCACCAACGGCACCTTTGACGGCAACCGCGCGCCCGCCACGCCGGAATACAACGTCAGCCTGGGGGGCGAGTGGGACGTGCCGAATGTACAAGGCCTGACCCTCACCAGCCGCGGCATCTATTCCAGCTCGCAGTATCTGGACCAGTCCAACAACAAGGAAATCGATGCCTGGACGCGTATCGACGTGGGTGCGCGCTACGCCTTCAAGGTTGAAGAAAAGAACATCACCCTGCGCGCCAATGTCGAGAACGTGGCCGACAAGCGTTACTGGAGTTCGGCCGGGGCCTCGGATGACAGCGAGCCTGGATTGACGCTCGCGACGCCACGAACCTACCTGCTGTCGGCGACCGTCGACTTCTGAATCGATTCAACCGTGGATTGCGCCACAGGGAAGGGCGCGACCGAGTTGTGTCGTGAATCGATTGCAGAGGACGAAAGCATGCCCGGCCTGATTTACCCGCTCAAGAAAGAACAGCCCGATACGCCCTCCAGGCGCACGCTGCTGCGCCTGTCCCTGGGCCTGCTTGCACTCAGGTTTGCCCCGTCGACGTGGGCCCGGGCCGACGCCGCGCCGCTGCGGGTGATCACCCTGTTTCAGGGGGCCACGGACAGTGCCGTGGCGTTGGGCATCACACCCTGCGGCATTGTCGATTCCTGGAGTGAAAAGCCCACCTATCGCTACCTGCGCTCGGCGCTGGAGCCGGTGCCCCATGTCGGGCTGGAAACCCAGCCCAGCCTTGAGGACATCGCGCTGCTCAAGCCGGACGTGATCATCGCCTCGCGCTTTCGCCATGAACGTATCGCGCCGTTGCTCAAGCAGATCGCCCCGGTGGTGATGCTCGAGGAAGTGTTCGAGTTCAAAAAGACCCTGGCGTTGATGGGCCTGGCCTTGCACCGCCAGCAGCGCGCCGACGAGGTGTTGGCCCGCTGGCAGTTGCGCACGGCACAACTGCGCGAGCAACTGCAGCAGGAATTTGCCGGGCGCTGGCCGCCGACGGTGTCGATTCTGGATGTCCGTGAGGACCATATCCGCAGTTATCTGCCGGCCAGTTTTCCGGGTTCGGTGATCACCGAGCTGGGGTTTGGCTGGAGTGAGGCCAGTCGGGCGGCGAACGGGGTATCGATCAAACTCACCAGCAAGGAGAGTCTGGCGGTGGTCAATGCTGACATTTTCTTTGTCTTCTTGCGCGCGGAGAAACCGGCAGTGCAGCGAAACTATGAAAGCCTGGTGCAGCATCCGCTGTGGCAGCAAATGCGTGCGCCGCAACAGGGGCAGGTGTGGCGGGTCGACGGGGTGGCCTGGAGCCTGTCGGGCGGGATGCTCGGGGCGAACCTGATGCTCGATGACGTTGCGCGGCTGGTCACGGCGGACCTGTCCTGATGAGCAATGGTTTGAAGTTGTGCTGTGCCGCCGTCGTGTTGCTGCTCAGCGGTGTGCTGAGCCTGGCGGTCGGAGCCACCTGGATTCCGCTGTCGCACATTGCCGCCGCGTTCGTGCATCCCGATCCGCTGAGCGTCAGTCACGTGCTGGTGACCACCACGCGCCTGTCGCGCACCTTGATGGCGATGGCCGTGGGCGCGAGCCTGGCCGTGGCGGGGGCCTTGATGCAGGCGCTGACGCGCAATCCGCTGGCGTCCCCCGGGTTGTTCGGGATCAACGCCGGCGCGACGTTTTTCATCATCCTGTGCTCCTCGCTGTTTTCGCTGTCATCCCCGGATGCCTGGCTGTGGAGCGCGTTCATCGGCGCGGCCGTAGCCGGCAGCCTGGTGTGGCTGATCGGCAACATGGGGCAGGGCAGTCTCAGCCCGCTGCGCATTGTGCTGGCGGGTGCGGCGATGGCCGCCTTGTTCTCTGCGTTCAGCCAGGCGTTGCTGGTGGTCAATCAGGATGGACTGGACACGGTGCTGTTCTGGCTGGCGGGCTCGTTGACCGAGCGCAGCCTGTCGGTCGCCGCGCCACTGCTGATCTGTGGCGTACTCGGGTTGTTCGGCGCGATGTTGCTGGCGGGGCAGGTCAACGTGCTTGACGCAGGCGAGGAGATCGCCACCGGCCTGGGGCAGCGCACCGGTTTGATCCGGCTGCTGATGAGCGTGCTGGTGGTCTGTCTGGCGGGCAGTGCCGTGGCATTGGCCGGCAGCATCGGGTTTATCGGCCTGCTGGTGCCGCACATGGTGCGCAAGGGCCTGTCCATCGATCATCGCTGGTTGTTGCCGGGGTGTGCGCTACTCGGCGCGATTGTCCTGCTGCTGGCCGATACCTTGTCGCGGGTGTTGATCCTGCCGCAGGAGGTCCCGGTGGGCGTGATGACGGCACTGTTCGGCGCACCGTTTTTCATTCTGCTGGCCCGGCGTGGAGGTCGTTATGGATAAGGTCCTGACCTGGCGCCGTAGCGGCTTTTCCCGGCGGATCAATGTCGCCACGTTGTGGCGGTTGCTGGCGGCGTTGATGGTGACGGCGCTGATCATGCTCGGCTCACTGTCGCTGGGCAAAGTCATGCTGTCGCCGTTGGAGGTGCTGCGGATTGTGCTGTCGAGCCAGGACGCCAGCCTGACGTTCATCGTCGAGCAACTGCGCTTGCCGCGCATGCTCCTGGCGGCGTTGGTCGGGGCGGCGTTGTCGGTGTCGGGGTTGATTCTGCAAAGCATCATCCGCAACCCGCTGGCTTCACCTGACCTGCTGGGTATCACCAGCGGCGCCAGTGCGGCGGCCGTGCTGTATCTGGCGTTTTTCTCCGTGGCGCTGGGCCAGCAGTTTCTGCCGCTGGCGGCGATGTCCGGTGCGGGGCTGGCGGCATTGGCGATCTATCTGCTGGCCTGGAAGCAGGGGGCCTCACCGCTGCGCCTGGTGTTGATCGGGGTCGGCATCAGCGCGATGTTGACTGCCGCGACCACCTTCATCCTGGTCTTCAGTCCGCTGACCACGACCCTGTCGGCCTATGTCTGGCTGACCGGCAGCGTGTACGGCGCCAGTTGGCCGGAACCACTGGCGCTGGGGCGCTGGTTGTTGGGTATCTGCCCGCTGCTGGTGCTGCTGGCCCGGCAGGTGAGGGTGCAACAACTGGATGACGCTCTGGCCCAGGGCATTGGCGTTCGCGTGCAGTGGCTGCGCGCCGGTTTGTTGCTGGTGAGCGTGGCATTGGCTGGAGCTGCGATTGCCTGGGGCGGGGCGATCGCGTTTGTCGGGCTGATTGCGCCGCACATTGCCAAGCGCCTGGTAGCCCCGGGTTTTGGTGGCCAGGCGGCGATGGCCGCGTTGGTCGGGGCGAACCTCGTGGTGCTGGCCGACCTCGCCGGGCGTGTCCTGTTTTTGCCGCTGGATCTGCCGGCCGGGATTTTTGTCGCCGTGCTGGGCACACCCTTTTTTCTCTATTTGTTGATTAAACAGCGTCATTAAGGAATTCAACGCATGACGTCGATTGCAAGTCGCGGCCTGACCCTGAGTTACCAGCGCCAGGTCATTATTGACGCGCTGGACATGCAACTGCCCCAAGGCAAGATTTCGGTACTGATCGGCAGCAACGGCTGCGGCAAAAGCACCTTGCTCAAATCCTTCGCCCGGCTGCTCAAACCGCAGCAGGGCTCGGTGATCCTCAACGGCGTGGATATCCAGCAAAAGTCCACGGCCGCCGTGGCCAGGGAGTTGGCCATTTTGCCTCAGACCCCCAGTGCGCCGGAGGGCATCACCGTGCGGCAGTTGGTGGCGCTGGGACGTTATCCGTATCAGAGCTGGATGCAGCAGTGGTCGGCTGAAGATGAGGCCATGGTCAACCGCGCGCTGACGCAAACCAGTCTGCAGGCCCTGGCGGACCGACCGGTGGACGCGTTGTCCGGCGGGCAGCGCCAGCGCGCGTGGATCGCCATGACCCTGGCCCAGGACACCGGCATCGTGCTGCTCGACGAACCCACCACGTTTCTCGACCTGGCGCACCAGATCGAAGTGCTGGACCTGCTGCGCGACCTCAACCGGCTCGAAAACAAGACCATCATCATGGTGCTGCACGACCTCAACCTGGCCTGTCGTTACGCCGACCACATGGTTGCGGTGCACAACCGGACGGCCTTTGCCCAAGGGCGGCCCGACGAGGTGTTGACCGAACCCCTGGTCAAAACCGTATTCGACCTCAATTGCCGGATCATTGCCGATCCGTTCTTCGGCACACCGTTGTGCATTCCTTTTGGCCGGGAATTGCCGCAATGAGTCTGGCCCGGCATTTCACCGCGTCGCAGTGGACGGTGTTGTCCGGCGGCTTGCGGCTCAAGGACGGCGACGAGCGCGACCCGTTGCGCTCGCTGATGGCCCGGGACTTGTTGCAGGAGGACGTGTGCGAGCAACTGCTGGACACCTTGGGCCCGGTGATCGGCTCGCCGACCCGGGCGATCACCGCCTCGCTGCTGGGCAAGCGCTTGTCGTTTCTGGCGACCGGCGCCTGTTTGTATGCGCTGTCGGCGTATGACAAGGGACTGTTGTTGACGCTCGACAACACGCTGATTGAATACGGCCACGATGAGGGGCAGTGGACGTCGTCGATGCCCCTGCATCACGGTCTGCCGCTGACCTATGGGGCCAATGAGCGCGAGGCCTGGCGGGAGGCCCTGGTGCGGGGGCTGTTCGCGGGACTGCTGCAACCGTTGTGGCACACCTTCAACCGTGTCACCGGTGTCTCCCGGCGCATCCTCTGGGAAAACACGGCCGTGCGCGTGTACTCGCTGTATGAAAAACGCATGGCGAAAATCGACGACCCGTCAGTGCGCGAGCGCTGTGAAGCGGATTTCAATTGGCTGCTGACACACGCCGAGCCTGCGTTGTTCGGTCTCGATTACAACCCGCTGAGCCATTTCCGCCGACCGCCGACGCGGGTGGACGATGGGCAGCGCAGCATTCGCTTTCGCCGAACCTGTTGCTTCTATTACCTGGCCACCGACCCCGCTGAATACTGTTCAACCTGCCCGTTGCTACGTCCGGGGAAATGCCGATGAGATGTGCATTCAGGGTGATGGGGCAGGCGCCTGAACGATGGCTCAGGCGCCTGCCCTTCACAGAAAGTGCCTGGCTCAGCCTTGCAGATAGACCGCGTGGGTATGGGTGTATTCGTACAGCCCGTGCTTGCCATCCGCGCCGCCGATGCCGGACTTGCGCACACCGGCATGGAAGCCTTGCATGGCTTCGAAGTTCTCGCGGTTGACGTAGGTTTCGCCAAAATCCAGCTCACGCATCGCCTGCAGGGTTTTGCTCAGGTCGCGAGTGTAGATCGACGAAGTCAGGCCATAGTCGCAATCGTTGGCCAGGGCGATGGCTTCGTCCAGGTCGTCGATTATCTGGATCGGCAGCACTGGCCCGAAAATCTCTTCGCGCATGATCTCCATGTCCGCGCGGCAACCGGCTAAAACAGTGGGCTGGAAATGGAAGCCATTGGGCAGGTCGGCCACTTGCCCGCCACTGATCAGGCTGGCGCCCTGGCTCAACGCGGTGCGGACTTTGCGGTTGACGCTGTCCAGCCCCTGGCGGTTGATCAGCGGGCCCATCTCCACGTCGGGCTGGGCAATCGGATCGCCATAGCGCGTTGCACTCATGGCCGCCGCGATGCGTTCGATGAACTGATCCGCCACCTTGCGCTCGACATAGACCCGCTCGGCGCAATTGCACACCTGGCCGCTGTTGATGATCCGCGAATCGCGGATCGCCCTGACCGCCAGGTCGAGGTCTGCATCCGCCAGCACAATGGCCGGCGCCTTGCCGCCCAGTTCCAGGTTGAGCTTGGTGATGTTCGGCGCGGCGGCGGCCATGATCCGTGAGCCGGTGTCGACGCTGCCGGTGAAGCTGATCATGTCCACGCCCTTGTGCGCGCTCAGTGCCGCGCCGACTCGGCCGTCACCGCAGACCACGTTGAACACGCCGGGCGGCAGGTCGGTTTCGGCGACCAGCCGGGCAAATTCGAAGCAGTTGTTCGGGGTTTCTTCGCTGGGCTTGATGACGATGGTGTTGCCGGTCAGCAGGGCCGGGGCCATTTTTCGGGCAATCAGGAAGAAGGGGAAATTCCATGGCAGGATCCCGGCCACCACGCCCAGTGGTTTGCGGAGCAGGAAGATGTTTTCGTTCTGGCGGTCGCTGGTGATGATTTCACCTTCGATGCGCCGTGCCCATTCGGCCATGTAGTCGAGGTAGTCGGCGGTGAAATTGACTTCGACTTCTGCCAGCCCGCTGATCTTGCCTTGCTCCAGGGTGATGGTGCGCGCCAGGTGCGAGACGTTTTCCCGCAGCCTGGCGGCGATCCGGCGCAAGTAGCCGGCGCGGTCATTCGCCGGTTTGCGCGCCCAGTCTTTCTGCGCGGCACGGGCGGCAGCGAGGGCGCGGTCGACGTCCTCGGCGGTCGAGGCCGGGACTTTCGACAGCACGGCGCCGGTGGCCGGGTTGATCACATCGAGGTGGGCAGCGCTGGCCACGAACTGGCCGTCGATGAAGTTTTCGTAAACAGGCACGGATGACATGGTGCGACTCCTTGGCAGATCAGTAAGTGCGTGACGGTGCTTGAGGGGTGGCAGGTTCGCGGTAGCGGGCGAGGGTGGCCATGGCGCCTTGGCGCAGCAGGCTGATGTCGATGGCCACTGCAATGAACTGGCAGCCCCAGCGCTGGTAGCGGCGGGCGTCTTCTTCGTTGGGGGCGAGAATCCCGCAGGCCTTGCCGGCCGCCAGTGTGGCGTTCACGGCGTGTTGAATCCGCTCCTGGACTTGCGGGTGGCCGGGGTTGCCGGCGTGACCCAGGCCGATCGACAAATCCGCCGGCCCGATAAACACCGCATCCACGCCCTCGACGGCGGCAATCGCAGCGACGTTTTCCACGCCGGTGCGCGATTCCACCTGGACGATCAGGCACAGTTGTTCGTGGGCGGTATTCAGGTAATCCGGCACAGCGTCCCAGCGCGTGGCCCGGGTCAGGCCGCCGCCGACCCCGCGAATGCCGTGGGGCGGGTAGCGCATGGCACGCACCAGCGCCTGTGCCTGTTCGGCGGTTTCGACCATCGGGATCATCAGCGTCTGCGCGCCGATATCCAGCAGTTGCTTGATCAGGTTGGCATCGCCATTCACCGCGCGCACCACTGGCGCAGTCGAGTAAGGCGCCACGGCCTGCAACTGGGCGAGTACGCCGGGCACGGTGTTGGGCGCGTGCTCGCCATCGATCAGCATCCAGTCGTAACCGGTGGTGGCGACGATCTCGGCGGCGTAGCCGGTGGCGAACCCGGCCCAGATGCCGTACCGGGTTTGGCTGTTGTTCAGTGCGGCCTTGAACGCGTTGTGCGGCATGTTCATCACGAACTCCTTTCTCAGCGGTTATACGGCCGATGCAGTTGGCATTCCGGGTTGAGGGTCACGCCGAAACCTGGCTGGTCGAGTGCGGACAGGCGCATGCGGCCATTGACCGGCACCGGTTCGCCGAGCAATTGCGGGTGGAACATCGGCACCACTTCGTCAGCCTTCGGCGCCATCATCAGGAACTCGGCGAAGGGGCTGTTATGCCGGGTGGCGACGAAGTGGTAGCTGTACACCGAAGAGCCGTGGGGGATGACCAGCGCGTTGTGGGCGTCGGCCAGGGCCGAGATCTTCACCAGTTCAGTGATCCCGCCGCACCAGCCGACATCCGGCTGAATGATGTCGCAGCAGCCCATCTCCAGCAGCATGCGGAAGCCCCAGCGCGTGGCTTCATGTTCGCCGGTGGTCACCAGCATGCCCTTGGGCACGTTGTTGCGCAGGGCGGCGTAGCCCCAGTAATCGTCCGGCGGCAGGGCCTCTTCGATCCATTTCAAGCCATGTTCGTGGGCGCCGACCGCCAGTCTGGTGGCGTAGTTGAGGTCCAGGCTCATCCAGCAATCGAGCATCAGCCAGAAGTCCGGGCCGACACGCTCGCGCATGGTCGCCAGTTCTTCGAGGTTTTTGCGCAGGCCTTCTTCGCCTTCGGCCGGGCCGTGGTGCAGCGGCATCTTGCCGCCGATGAAGCCCATTTTCTGCGCCAGGTCCGGACGGGCGCCGGTGGCGTAGAACTGCAATTCGTCGCGCACCGCACCGCCGAGCAACTGGTGCACGGGCTCCTGGCGGATCTTGCCGAGCAAATCCCACAGCGCCAGGTCGACGCCGGAGATCGTGTTGATGACGATGCCCTTGCGCCCGTAATACAGGGTCGACTGGTACATCTGGTCCCAGATTTTTTCGATGTCGGTGACCCGGGCGCCTTCAAGGAAGCGCGCCAGGTGCTTCTCGACAATGTAGGCGGCCGGCTCGCCGCCCGTGGTCACGGCAAAACCGACGGTGCCGTCGCTGGCCTCGATCTCCACCACCAGGGTGCCGAGTACGTTGATGCCGAAGGTGCGGCGGCTCTGGCGGTACTCGGGGTATTTGCTCATCGGCGTGGCAATGTGATCGTCGATCCAGTGGCCGTCGGCCTGGTCGTGATAATCCGCGCCGCCGCCACGCAGGGTGAAAGCGCGGACGTGTTTGATGGTTGGAATGCCCATGGTGTGATTCCTTTTGTTAAACGGCTGTCAGGTCAAATGGTGGCCGGTTTGTTCGAGGCTTCATGGCCGGGCGCGCGTACGCCCAGCACCAGCAACGCGGCGATGACGGTGGTCACGGCCAGCACGTACAAGCCTGCTGCCGGTGAATGGAAAGCGCCTTCGGCCCAGTTCTTCAGGATGGGGGCGATGAAGCCGCCGAGGGCGCCGAACGAGTTGATCAGGGCGATCCCGGCCGCGGCAGCGCTGCCGGCGAGGTAGCTGGAGGGGAAGGTCCAGAACACCGGTTGCACGGCGATGAAGCCGGAGGCGGCAAAACACAGGGCGATGATCCCCAGCAGCGGATTGCTGAAGGTCACCGAGCAGGCGATCCCGGCGGCGGCCATCAGCAAGGTCAGGCACGCGGTGCGGCGGCGTTCGCCGGTGCGGTCGCTGTAGCCGGGGATCAGGTAGGCGGCGATCAAGGCGCAGATCCATGGAATCGCCGTGACCAGGCCGACCATCAACCCGACCTTGGTCCCCAGCAGTCCGCCGACCTGGCTTGGCAGGTAAAACACCACGCCGTAGACGCTGGCCTGGATCAACAGGTAGATCAGGCACAGGTACAGCACCGAGGGTTGGCAAATGACGTTGAGCAGGCTGCGGCCGTGGTTCTGTTTATGGCTGTCTTCCTGATCGAGCAGGCTTTGTACTTGCTGGCGTTCCTCGACGGTCAGCCACTTGGCGTCGGCCGGCCGGTTGTCCAGGTACCAGTAGGCCCAGATGCCCACCGCCGTCGCCATCAGGCCTTCAACGGCAAACAGCCACTGCCAGCCGTGGAAGCCGGCGAAGCCGTCCAGTTCCAGCAGCAGGCCGGACAACGGGCTGCCGAAGATGAACGCCAGCGGCGCACCGAAATAGAAGAAACCCATGGCCTTGCCGCGCGCGGCGCTGGGGAACCAGTAGGTGAGGTAAAGGATCACGCCGGGGAAGAAGCCGGCTTCGGCCACGCCCAGCAGGAAGCGCAGGATGTAGAAGCTGGTTTCTGTGTGGGCGAAGACCATGGCGGCGGAGACCAGGCCCCAGGTGACCATGATCCGGCACATCCACAGGCGGGCGCCGACGCGGTGCAGGATCAGGTTGCTCGGCACTTCAAGCAACGCGTAGCCCACGAAGAACACCCCGGCGCCGAAGGCGAAGGCGGCATCGCTGATGTTGGTGTCGGCTTGAAAGGCTTGCTTGGCGAACCCGACGTTGGCGCGGTCGAGGAAGGCCATGATGTACATCAGCAGGAGAAACGGGAGTAGCCGCCAGGAAATTTTGGCGAGCAGAGGCGCGGGTAGAGTCTTCATCGCAGTTTTCCTTTGGTAGGGCATTTGTTCTTATGGGGAAGACTGTACGGCCGCTGATCGATGCGTTACAAATCGAATCTAGCTCACAACTGATACCTTGAGAGTATCGATAAAAAAGGCCCGCCATGACCACGCCGATCATCTCCCGCAGCCTGCTCAATCGCTTGCGCTACAAGCATCTGCACATGCTGGTGACGCTCAGCTCCAGCCAGAACCTGCACCGCGCTTCGCAAAGCCTGAACATGTCGCAACCGGCGGCAACCCGCATGCTCCATGAGATTGAAGACATGTTCGGCTGCGATCTGTTCGAGCGCCTGCCGCGGGGGATGCGCCCGACAGCGCTGGGCCAGGAGCTGATTCGCTTTGCCGAGTCGGCCATCAGTGGTCTGGACCGTTGTGCCGAGGACCTGATGGCGCGGCAGCAGGGCGGCTACGGCTATCTGTCGATCGGTACCATCATGGGCGCGGCGCCAGGCCTGGTCATGGATTCGATTGCCGAGATCAAGGCGCTCAATCCGCAGCTGCGGATTCGTATCATGGGCGACACCAGCGACCAGGTGATCCAGTTGCTGGAACAGGGCCGCATCGACCTTGCCATCGCCCGGCGCAATGCTGCCACCGACAGTGAGCATTACGTCTTCGAGCAATTGGGTAACGAACGCTTGCTGGTGGTGGTGCACGCCGGCCACCCGCTGGCCCGGCGCAAAAAACTGGACATGGCGGAGCTGGTCAGCGGTTGGCCGTGGATCCTGCAACCGGAAACCAGTCCGGCGCGCATCGGCCTGGATCAGGCGTTGCAGCGGTTAGCCTTGCCGCTACCGGCGGACATCATCGAATGCAGTTCGGTGTACTCCATGCAGCAACTGATTCAGCTGACCGACGCGATCATGGTCCTGTCGGAAACCGCATTGCGCGACTATCTTAAAATGGGCCTGGTGGTGGCGTTACCGGTGGAACTGGATGTGCAGATGGCGCCATTCGGGTTGTTGTTGCGCAAGGGCGAGCACATCAGCCGGGAGTTGGGGTTGTTCATCGAACTGCTGCGTCGAAAAGTCGCGGTTTTTTGATTCCTTGGTCAGTTTTTAGTTTTCCGCGAAGGCATAAGCCTATAAACTTAACCTTTCGGTCAGCTTTGCACTGTCAACAACAGCCCTTTGCATCGTCGAAAAGGGCTTCTGCACGACTCGAGATTTCCAGTACATAACCAGAAGGGCGGACCCCATAACCGCCCAGAGGATGATCCATGTCCAACCGTGATATATCCCGGCGCTCGTTCCTTCAGGGCGGGCTGGTAGCGGGTGTGAGCGTGACGCTCACGCCATTGAGCAGCCAGGCGCTGGCCGCCTTGATGGAAAACAGCGTGACCGTGCCGTCCGAGCAGTGGCTCGGCAACAATGGCCAGGCGCGCGCCCGTAACGATGCCTTGTCCAAGGTCTGCGGCAGCAAGGTCTTTGCCCGCGACATCCGCGCCAAGGACATGCCGGGCTGGCCGCAGCAGCAAGGCCACGCCATGCTGCTCAAAACCATCAAGGCCGACCACATCTTCGCCGGCATCGACCTGTCGTGGCTGGGCGCCGGGTTGCAGCCGGACCGCATCGTCACCGCCGAAGACCTGGTCAAGGACGGTATCGTGTTCCCTGAGGAACACGCCCCGGATCCGTTGTTGCCGGCCGGCAAGGTGCCGATGTTCATCGGGCACCCGGTGGCGATCCTGATCTGGAACGACTTCGAGCGCTTCCGTCAGGCCAAGAACCAGCTCAAGTTCAATGACAAGGCCATCCGCTACGGCGATAAAGTGCCGTTCTATGAAGGCGATCCATACGGCAGCTTCCGCTACGTGCGCGTCGGCGGTGCGACCTCGGCCGACGAAGACGAATTCGCCAGCCTCAAGGATTCGATCCTGTTCCCGATGCTGAAAAACCGTCGTCCGGTGTGGAACTCCCAGCCGAACCTGCACGGCAACCTGACTGAGCGCGGGTTGTTCTACGCCGAGCGCATGAAGCAGCAGATCGATACGCCGCCGGACAACTGGCTGGTGTTCGACGAGCGCTACAAGACCCCATCGATCGAGCCGGCCGCCCTGGAGCCGGACAACGGCAACGGCTGGTACGACCCGGCCACCAAGACCTTGCATTTCGTTGTCGCCACCCAGTGCCCGCTGGAAACCGCGACCGAGACCGCGAAGATGATCGCGCCGTCGCGTTTCGGCCTGGCCAACCTGAACATGCACCCCGGTTACACCGTCGGTTACGGCTCCAAAGACCACAACATTTTCGTCTACTACGCAGCGCTGGCCGCGTTGTACGGCGCCGGTGTGCCGGTGCGCCTGGCCAACGACCGCTACGAGCAGTTCCAGAGCGGCATCAAGCGTCACCCGTTCGACATTCGCTACCAGTTGGCGGTGGACAAGAACGACCACAGTTTCAAGATCTTCCGCGCTGAAATGAGCGTCGACGGTGGCGGGCGAATCAACTACAGCCCGTCGGTGGCGGCGGTGGGCGCCACGGCCGCGCAATCGATCTATTACATGCCGCAGAACGACCTGCAGGTCACGGCTTACCATTCCCGTGCGGTAGAAGCCGGGTCGATGCGTGGCTACGGCACCCTGCAGAGCATGGCGTCGACCGAAATGATGGTTGACGAAATCGCCGATCGCCTCGGTATCGATGCCATTGAACTGCGCCGCAAGAACGCGCTGCGCTCGGGCATGAAAAACACCCAGGGCGCGATCCCGGCCGGTGCCTTGCGCCTGCACGAGATTCTCGACAAGGCCGCTGTCCACGAAGTCTGGAAAAACCGCGACGCGCTCAAGAAACAACGCGAAGCCGCCGATCCGGATAACTGGTACGGGGTGGGTTTTGCCATCTGCCAGAAAGACTTCGGCACCGGTTCCGAAGCGCCGATGGCCAGCATTGAATTCACCGCCGAAGGTCGCATCAGCCTGCGCCACATCGGTATCGAGATCGGCACCGGCATGTCGACCTCGCAGGCCATGGTCGTGGCCGATTTCCTTGGTGTCCCGGCGCACGAAGTGAAGACCGGTGAAACCGAATGGAAAGAGTTGCAGCTGATCAGCAGCGGCAACCCGTACATCATGAGCCAGGCCGAACAGGATAATGTCCTGCGCAACCCGCGTTGGGTCGGCAAGGTGGCTTCGGCATCGTCGGCCACCAACTCGGCGTACTACTTCAGCCACGCCACCCGTGAAGCGGCACGCGTGCTGTTCAACCACGGCCTGTGGCCGGCGGCGATGGAGATCTGGCGCCAAGGCCCTTACGGCGGTCAGGCCAACCCTTACGTGGTGCGCCGCGAAGATGCCCATTGGGTCGATGGCAAACTCACCGCCAACGGCATGGAACCATTGCCGTTCGCCATGCTGGCCAAGCGTGTTCACGAGCGCGGCCTGGTGAGCGGCGCCACGGTGCACGGTTTCAACCGCTGGAGCTGGGCCGAGGCCGAGTTCAGCATCGACGGCGTGCGTGAGCGCTTGCCGCTCGATGGCCTGGCCGTGAAGTACGGCGACGGTGCACCGAAAGCGAAGAAGGCGCAGATGAACAGCGCCGGTTTCCATTTGCTGGACCGGCAGAGCATCGCCTATCCGGCAACCCAGTTGAACAACGCGGCAGTGACTTACTACAGCCCGGTGGCGACGCTGGTGGAAGTGAAGGTCAACAAGGGTTCGAACGAGGTGTCGGTACTCAACCATCACTCGTGGGTCGAGTGCGGTCGTGTGCTGGTGCCGGAACTGGTCAAGGGCCAGCTCGAGGGCGGCATCGCCATGGGCATCGGCCATGCGCTGATGGAAGAAATGCCGCTGTACGAAGGCGGGCCGGGGGAGGGTGACTGGAACTTCAACCGTTACCGCCTGCCCATGGCGCGGCACGTCGCGGTGTGGAAGCAGACGGCGGAGATCCTGCCGCCACTCTCGCCAAGCGACCCGTCCAAGGGCATCGCCGAAGTGGTGATGATTCCGGTGGTCGGTGCCATCGGCAATGCCGTGGCCCATGCCATCGGTAAACGTGTCCGCGACCTGCCTATCACTTCTGCACGCATCAAGGAGGCCCTCAATGGCTAACCGTCCGCTTCAACTGACCCTCAACGGTCAATCCGTCGGCCCGGTGGACATCCCTGATGACCTGCCGATGATCGACTACCTGCACGAATACAAGAACCTCACCGGTTCGCGCCTGGGTTGCGGCCAGGGCATCTGTCACGCCTGCGTGGTGATCGTCGACAACCCCGACGGCACCAGCGAAGAAGTGCGCACCTGCATCACCGGTGCGCACTATTTCGAAGGCAAGAAAGTGCGGACCATCGAAGGCCATGCGACCTGCGACGAGCAGGGCAAGGTCACCGAGCTGAACCCGATCCAGCAGCGCTTCGTCGACGAATTCGCCTTCCAGTGCAGCTACTGCGCACCAGGCTTCGTCAATGCCGCGACCGTGCTGGTGGAAAAGCTGCAGCGTCAGCCGATCGTCAAAAGCCAGCTGGAAAAAGTCATCGAGGACAGCCTCGGTCATCACATCTGCCGTTGCACCGGGTACGTGCGCTACTACAGCGCCACCCGCAACGTGCTGACTGATCTCGGCCTGGTCAAGGAGGGTTAAGCATGAAGTCACTATTGTCCCGCCTGACGCTGGCGGTCGGCCTGGCTGCGCCTGTGTTGCTGGCCCACGCCGATGAGGCGCAGGTCAAGCAAGGCGCGTACCTTGCCCGCGCCGCCGATTGCATGGCCTGCCACACCGCGCCGGGTGGTGCACCCTATGCGGGCGGCCTGCCGATCGTGTCGCCGTTCGGCACGATCTACGGCACCAACATCACCCCGAGCAAAGAACACGGCATCGGCCTGTACAGCGATGACGAGTTCTTCGCCGCGCTGACCGAAGGCAAACGCCGCGATGGCGCGAACCTGTATCCGGCGATGCCGTACACCTCGTATCACCTGATGCCGCGCGCCGATTCCGATGCGATTCATGCCTACCTGAAAACCGTCGAGCCGATCGAGCGCGCCGCCCCGGTCACCCGCCTGAGCTTCCCGTTCAACGTGCGCCTGGGCCTGATGGGCTGGAACATGATGTACGGCAAGGATGTGAAGCTGGAGTCTGCCGAAGGCAAAAGCGAAGCCTGGAAGCGCGGCCAGTACATGGTCGATGTGCTCGGCCACTGTGGCGAGTGCCACACCCCGCGTGGCTTGCCGGGTGCGATGCAGCAGGACAAACGCATGACCGGCGGCATTCTCAATGGTTATCTGGCGCCAAGCCTGTTGGCCACTGACCTGGCGGCCCGTGGCTGGAATCATCAGGACCTGAGCTCGTTCCTCAAGCTCGGCATGAGCGCCCAGGGCACGATGTTCAACGAGATGTTCCCGGTGTTCCACAACAGCACCCAGGGCCTGAGCGATGCGGATCTGGCGGCCATGGCGACCTTCCTGCTGGGCGATCAGCCGCCAGCGGCGAAAGTGCTCACCGAAGTGCCGTTGGACAAACTGAGCCCGAGTGCCCAGCGTGGCCGTCAGGAATATTTGAACGTCTGCGCCGGTTGCCATGCGCCGGGTGGCGAGGGCAAGCCGCACATCGCCGTCGCCATGCGCGGCAACACCACGTTGCGCCTGGAAGACCCGCGCAACCTGCTGCGGGTGATCGACGACGGTATCGGTGAGCAGAAGTTCTCCGGGTTCGAGCACATGCAGCCGATGCCGGGCTTCGCCGAGAAGTTGAGCGACGGGCAACTCACGGATCTGCTGAACTACCTGCGTCAGGGCTGGGGTGGTCAGCCCAATGACCTGGCGGTGAACGACGTGCAGGCGTTGCGGGCCGATGCGCCGCCGCTCGAGCACAAGGCGCACTGATATGCAGCATCTCGATCTGCAAGTGGTGCGCCGGGCGCTGGAGTGGTCGACGGCCGGTCAGCGCATCTGGCTGTGCACGGTGCTGGCCACGTACGGCTCGGCACCGCGCGCACCGGGTTCGCTGCTGGCGGTGAACACTGACGGGCACTGGATTGGCTCGCTGTCCGGTGGTTGTGTCGAGGAGGATTTTCTCGAGCGAGTCGCCGAGGGCGCGTTTCTGCGGCCGGTCAGCGTCGTTCGTTACGGCGAAGGCGACGACCCACGCTCGCGCGTCAGCCTGCCCTGTGGCGGGGTGCTGGATGTGCTGGTCGAGAAGCTTGACGCCGATTGCGAGGTGCAAGCGCATTTGCGCGAGCTGGAGTCGGCGCTGTTGGGCCGACGTCGATTGATCCGTGAAGTCGATCTGCAAAGCGGTGCGCGCAGCCTGTTCGATGATCGTGAGCAGGGAGTGCGCATCGAGCGTGAAATCGACCGCGTGCGTGTGCGCGTCGGCGCGGCCCAGCGCTTGTTGCTGGCCGGCTATTCCAGTGTGGCTCAGGCCTGCGCGGAATTTGCCGTGGGCCTGGGTTTCGAGGTGATTCTGTGCGATCCGCGGGACGAAGTGCTGGAAGGCGTCGTGCTGGACAACGTGGAGATTCGCCGCCAACTGCCGTCGGTGTTCATCGCCGACGGCGGCTGCCACAGCGACACGGCGGTGGTGGCGTTGACCCACGACCCGCGTATCGATGACCTGGCAATGATGGAGGCGGTTCGCACCGAGGCGTTCTATATCGGTGTGATGGGCTCGATGCAGACCTCACAGAAGCGCTTCGAGCGGTTGCGGCGTATTGGTGGCTTGGGCGATGCCGAACTGGCGCGGATTCATGCGCCGATCGGCTTGAACCTGGGCAGCAAGACGCCAGCCGAGATTGCCCTGGCGGTACTGGCGGACATCCTGCGGATTCGCAGCGGTATCCCACGAGATCGTCTCTAACCCCCAAAACCTGTGGGAGCGAGCTTGCTCGCGATGAGGTCGTAACATCCAACACATCCGTTGGCTGCCAGACCGATATCGCGAGCAGGCTCGCTCCTACAATGTATTGCGTGTCGCTTAGTACCCGAATTTATCCCGCAATCCGTAATACCAGGCGCCCAATGCCGCAAACGGCGTACGCAGCAACTGTCCGCCAGGGAACGGGTAGTGGGGCAGGTCGGCAAACGCGTCAAAACGCTCGGCCTGGCCGCGCAACGCTTCGGCCAGCACCTTGCCCGCCAGGTGCGTGTAGGTCACGCCATGGCCGCTGCAGCCCTGGGAGTAGTAGATGTTGTCGCCCAGGCGTCCGACCTGAGGCAGGCGCGACAGGGTCAGCAGGAAGTTACCGGTCCACGCGTAATCGATCTTCACGTCCTTGAGCTGCGGGAAGGCCTTGAGCATCTTCGGTCGAATGATCGCTTCGATGTTCGCCGGATCCCGCGCGCCGTACACCACGCCGCCGCCGAAAATCAGGCGCTTGTCACCGCTGAGGCGGTAGTAGTCGAGCAGGTAATTGCAGTCTTCGACACAGTAGTCCTGAGGCAGCAGGGTCTTCGCCAGTTCATCGCCCAGTGGCTCGGTGGTAATCACCTGCGTTCCGCAAGGCATCGACTTGGCGGCCAGTTCCGGCACCAGATTACCCAGATAAGCGTTGCCGGCGACTATGATGAATTTGGCCCGGACCTTACCCTGCGGCGTGTGCACCACCGGATTCGCACCGCGCTCGATACGCACGGCCGGCGACTGCTCGTAGATCGTCCCGCCCAGGGACTCGACCGCCGCCGCTTCACCCAGCGCCAGGTTGAGCGGGTGGATGTGGCCGCCACTCATGTCCAGCATCCCGCCGACGTACTGATCACACGCCACCACTTCGCGAATGCGGCGCTGATCCATCAACTCGAGTTGGGTGTGGCCGAATCGCTCCCACAGGCGCTTCTGCGACTCCAGATGACCCATCTGCTTGGCAGTCATCGCGGCGAACACACCACCGTCCTTCAGATCGCACTGGATGTTGTACCTGGCGACCCGCTCACGAATGATCCGGCCACCTTCAAACGCCATCTGCCCCAGCAACTGAGCCTGCTTGGGGCCGACTGTGCGCTCGATGACATCGATGTCGCGGCTATAGCTGTTAACGATCTGCCCGCCATTACGCCCGGACGCCCCGAAACCCACCTTGGCGGCCTCAAGCACCGTGACCTTGAAACCGTTCTCCAGCAGAAACAGGGCAGAGGACAGCCCCGTGTAACCGGCGCCAATCACGCAGACATCGGTCTCGACGTCATCCTGCAACGCCGGGCGCGGCGGAACCGCATTGGCCGATGCGGCGTAGTAGGACTCTGGGTAGGGAGTGTTAGCCATCCGGCAGCCTCTGTTTAATATATTTTACGAGTGCGTTGATCCTACCCGAGTTGAAAATCGCCCGCCAGCCACCCGGAAAATCTTCTTTGTACCGGCAAAATTAAATATTTTGCATATTCATAGGGTTAGCGCGAAAAAAGGTGTTGACACCCCTCCGGAATTCCGTAGAATGCCGCCTCACAGCAGGCACGTAGCTCAGTTGGTTAGAGCACCACCTTGACATGGTGGGGGTCGTTGGTTCGAGTCCAATCGCGCCTACCAAACAAAATCCGCTCTGCTGGGCGGTCTGGAAGGGCTCACCGAAAGGTGGGCCCTTTTTTGTTGTCCTGGATTTCATCAAAACGTTCACAAAATATAGGGTCCGTTCACACGCGGCAATGTGAACGTCGCCAGGCGCAACGCAGAGCCTGTGGCTCAGCCGTGGTAATTGAGGCCGGCTCGATTATTTCGTCTTCCGGCTCACCAGGCTCCTGTTCCAGTGCCCTCAGGCTTTTGGCTCTGACCAATTGCGACATCTTTTCGGTAATCTCGTAAGGTGTCGTGACACTCGAAAGCATGCGAGCGGCGGTTTCAAAGTCGGCGCTTATCAGGCTCTTCAGTAGGCGCTGGTGAATGTCCTGCTGGTTGTTGATGCCGTGCTCTTTCTGACCCTCCTGAGGTCCGGCTTGAACACGCCTGGCACCTCAACCCTAAACTTCTCGAAGTGGTTCGCGAAATTGCCATGTGGTGGGTTGCCGCGTTTCTGGTGATCCTGTGATACAGCATAGTGGCTATGAGTCTGCACTTTTCGGTTACCATTGCGTACCTGGGATTAGTTTGCGATTACTCGCACGCGTTGCACATGGAAGGGAATCAATAACATGGATAGTGTGCGTTCTGTACAAGTTATCGCCGTGACCGGCGGAAAGGGCGGCGTCGGCAAGACGACTGTGGCCGTGAATCTATCATTGGCGCTGGCGAAACTTGGACGGCGAGTCGTATTGCTTGATGGCGATCTTGGCTTGGCGAATATCGATGTCCTGTTGGGGCTTTCCCAGCAGTACACGCTTGCCGATTTAATCGAAGGTCGCTGTGAGCTTTCCGATGTGCTTTTGCGCGGTCCGGGCGGGATACGAATCGTCCCCGCGGCTTCTGGCATCCAGAGCATGGTGCATTTGTCGGCGGCTCAGCACGCAGGCCTGATCCAGGCCTTCAGTGAAATCGGTGACAGTCTCGATGTGCTGGTGATTGACACAGCTGCGGGCATCGGCTCGTCGGTGGTCAGTCTCGTCCGGGCGGCCCACGAAGTCATGCTGGTGGTCTGCGACGAACCGACCTCGATCACCGATGCCTACGCACTGATCAAACTGCTTAATCGTGATTACGGAATGGACCGTTTTCGGGTGTTGGTCAATATGGTGCAGGGCCCGACGGAAGGTCGCGCGCTGTTCGCTAAATTGGCCAAAGTCACCGATCGCTTCCTCGACGTAACCCTGCGGTATGTGGGAGCGATTCCGTACGATGAATGTGCGCGCAGGGCAGTGCAGAAGCAGCGGGCAGTCTACGAACACTTTCCGCGCTCCAAGTGCGCCCAGGCATTTCAGGAAATCGCTTTATTGGTCGACGCTTGGCCTTTGCTGGCTACCCCCAGGGGGCATATGGAGTTCTTCGTTGACCGACTCGTCGATAATTCGAGGGGGTGACATCTTTCTTCTGTTCGTACGGGATTTCATGCAGAGCGCCCACAAAGTATCGGCTTCGTTCACACGGGGCAATGTGAACGGCGATTCAGGCTCAAAGTCTGGAAGGGGTTGGGGCGCAGTAGTGCGATAAATTACTCGGCCTGGAGCAGTCCCCGGCTTTAATGCCTGCGGTCAGACAATGGGTGCCAACAACTATTAAGGAATAAGAGAAGTTCCCTGGTTGGGATCAATCAGGACTTTTGCATTTGGATTAATTTAAGTTGGTTGAGTTGATTCGCAATCAGCGATGTTTAGTTCAAGTTATGTTGAATCCCTGACAGGAGTTTCTCTGCGTAGCTTCCTTTAACTGTATGAATCATATTTCGCGTGGCGGAATATCAAGCCAGTTGCGGCGCAGCTGCAGTGCAGGGCGACTGGGCTAGCATCAGGCTTCTTGTCGCTCTTGTGGCTGACGGGCATAGCGATTTATTCAGCTGGCGCCACTAACGAAACAGTCTATAGAAACTCTTGATTTTCTTTCTCGTCTTTAACACTTTTCAGGCGCCAAATATTTGAACTTCTAGAGTTGATCGAAAAGCGATTGGCTTTAGCGCGATTTATTCATACGCGTCATTACAAACTCAGCCATAAGTAAGGAAACGTCCAACTAGAACAAGCGGCGAGGAGTACTGCAATCCCGACAAAAGACAAAATATTGACAACAAAAAACAGTCACACTCTCCCAATTAAGTCGGTGATATATCATGATCAAGATCATGGCCTACTTTTTAATTGGAGCTGTAACTGCAGGATGCAACGGCATCGTAAAACCCGACTTTTCGGGTGCTGCCAATGATTCATACTTTTTAGTCCATTCGGGGTTTCCCGCACCGTATCTATACATGGCCTCGGCCGTGCAATGGAACGATGACTATGCGGTAACCACGCGCCACACTCCGTTCATCCCCAACGTGAAGTACAGCTGCAGCACGGGCTGTGATCTCGTCTTCATCCTGCACAAGGCCAACGGCCGCTACCCATCATGGCGCGCACCGCGTGTGGGCGAGAGCATCACTGCCGTTGGGGCGAGTCCTTACCTCATGACCACTACCGGGAAAGGCAAGGTGTATCAAACGCCGTTCCTCAATACCGATGAACGCAGCGGTGATCTCTATGCCATCCATGATGCCCCGCTGGTCAAGGGCATGTCGGGTGGGCCGGTCCTCACCAGTGACGGCTGTATTGTCGGCATCAATATCGGTTTCTACTCAACCACTCTGAACGATGTGAGCAATCACTCCGGTGTAAAGGGTGCTGAGAGGATCAGCATCTTTATTCCTTACTCGATCATTCAGCGCGAGTGGGGGATATTGCAGGCAAAGCTCAACGATCCACACGGCGCCAGGTATGTCGTGAAGTAACTTTTAGCTATCAGCCAATTGGCTATCGCGCCTACCAGGCAAAATCCGCCCGGCCTGGCGGTCTGGAAGGTCCCACCCTAAGGTGGGCCCTTTTTTGTTGTCTGTCGTGAATGTCGGTGCAAATAAACACGATCAAGATAAAAACCGATGCGGCGCCACTCCGTGGTGTCGGGCGACCAACAGGATGGCGATCAAAAGATAAAAACGGATTTCGATGAAGATTGACCAGTAGGCGCCATCGATAGACGGTACTTTCATGAACTCGCTGGGCATCGTCATGTTGGCGAGGTATTGAGTAAAAGTAGCTGAAAAGCGTCCATTGCCCATCAACATCACGAAGCCGCTGATCGTGAAAAACAGCTGACCCCCCGGATATCCATACTGTGCAGCTGGAATAATCCAGGGGTAAGGCATGATGGACAGATCGTCGTAAGCATGCCCCCCGAAAAGAATAATGAAAGAACAGGACGACAATTGCCGCGATAAACCGAAGTAAATTGATTTCGTTTACGCGGTCTTTAGTCATGGTTACAACCAATTGGATAACCCTGGAGTGCGGTGGTTTCTTGTTGGTAGGCGCGCATCCAGCCTTCAGACCCGACGAAAGCAAAGCCAGGTCCATCGGCACCTTGCCACGAGTCTCACCCACTGCGTTACGCCTGCGGGATTTTTTTGGGGGATTGTGATGCGAGGAGTGGGTGGGAGCCAGGCAACAGGTGATTGCATCCAGATGGCATGTTCCATTGCCAGTGCCGAATCCACTTACCTGTTGCCGGGTAAATCGATCAGTATGTCGCTTGCCTCATAAAAGGTCAGAGCGCGAAACCCGTCGCATGAACCAGATGCACCTCCTGCGCTCCAGCGATCAGGTGCATGGGGACGTTCTGTTGTACGTCAATGGACGGTACCTCGAAGCTCCCTACAATCTGGAGGTGTCGCTCGCTCAGTTCGGTCGACTCTGCTGCTTTTTCCTTAGCCATTCTCGCGTGGTTCATTGCGATTTCGTTGAGCGTTGACACGTTACATCTCCCGGTGACTGACCAAGCGTATCGCTGGAGTCCTTAAGCATTGATTGAATGGCTGCTGCGTCAGAATTATGTCGTTCCGGCGCTGCTACGCGCGATCTGTGCAATCCTCAAGCCACGGATGCGGTTGAACTCATCGTTGTGTTTTCGCAGGCGACGAATGGCGGACAACGGTGGATGATGATCCGGATTCTTGGCCATTCAGGCGTAAACTAGTGGGGCTGCCTCATTGAAAGGAGCCGCCCATGAACGTCGATCAAATCAGCAAACAGGCACCCGTAGACAAAGCCGTTTGGGATCAATACTTCTGCGCTGCGTTGATTGCCGAAAGCAATCTGACAGCCCCGGTTGTGGGCGGGGCTACGCACGAAGACAGGCAGAACCTGTTGATCGAGAGGGCTAAAGCCCTGGCCGACAAAATGATGGAAAACCGGAAGTAACCAGAGCCCAGCCATCGCGCTGGGCTCTTTGCATGCGGCGTTCTTTGCATGCGGGGGTTATGCGCCGATGCTGGCGATGTGCGCGTTGTGGGTCAGGCGATGAGCTCTACCTTGCCGCTCGCCAGGCGATAGACACCTCCCACGATCTTCAGCATGCCTTTGCTCTGCGCATCGGTCAGCAAGGGTGAAGCCTGTTTCAGGCTGTTGACCGAATTTTTGACGTTCTGCGCGGTGGCGTTTTCCATCAGGCTCCCGGGTTGCTTGAGCACGGCCTCGATGGCCGACTTGAGCGCGTCAGTCAGTTTCGGGATATGGCCGGGGAAAACCGTCTGGTCCTTGACGGCCTTGATACCGGCCTCGATGGCGCCGCAGCTCTCATGGCCGAGTACCAGAATCAGCGGGGCGCCCAGCACGGCAACCCCGTATTCAAGACTGGCCAGGCCTTCCGGGGTGACAAAGTTGCCCGCGACGCGGATGGAGAAAAGATCGCCGCGCGCAGTGTCAAACGCATACTCCGGGGCGATGCGCGAGTCAGAGCAGCTCAGCACGGCCACAAACGGATTTTGACCCGACACCAGGGCCTCTCGCTCAGCCTTGAAATCATGAGTCTTGGATGTACCGCTTACATATCGTTCATTGCCCTCCATCAGTCTTTTCAGCGCCATGTCGGGACTGATCACGTTTTGTGGTTTGGGTGGGGCTGTCGCTTTTTCGGCTGCCTGGATGATCTGGCCGGGCAGTGTGCCGGCAAGCAGCAGGGCGCCTGCGCTCAATCCGGCAAATTG
Source organism: Pseudomonas sp. FW305-70 (assembly GCF_058783925.1). Taxonomy (NCBI): domain Bacteria; kingdom Pseudomonadati; phylum Pseudomonadota; class Gammaproteobacteria; order Pseudomonadales; family Pseudomonadaceae; genus Pseudomonas; species Pseudomonas sp. FW305-70. The sequence goes on along the minus strand of NZ_JBYSYZ010000022.1, from coordinate 59,772 downwards.
AAGAAAACGACGACGGCCTGTTGTGTTTGAAGCAGAGCTTGAATCACATGATTCACACATGATTTTGTTTACTCAGTTCAATGCGGTGAGAGTGAGTTGCTGTTGGGGCTGGGACTGCCGCGGTCGCTCAATGCCAGCGCAGTGGAGTCTAGTTGGTCTGTCATATTGTGTACCGGGCCTGGTCCGAGGATGCCGTGCAAGCAGCCATTTCATGGGCTACTACTGTCAGGCTCATACAGCTTCTACCTGGCAGGAGTTTCTCGATGCTGACTCATTGGTTTCTGGCGGCGGTTCATCTTTTGGCGGTTGCGTTGGGATTCTGGGCGGTGCTGACTCGAGGCACGGCTTTTCGGCGTCTGGCCGATGGGACCGCAGAAGTGCGCAGTGTCCTGATGGCGGACAATATCTGGGGTATTTCAGCTGTCGTGTTACTGATCAGCGGGGGGATGCGAGCCTTTGGCGGGTACGAGAAAGGCACGGACTATTACCTGCATCAGCCGTTGTTTCATCTGAAGATGACGCTGTTCGTGCTGATCTTGCTGCTGGAGATTGCACCCATGGTGACGTTGATCAAATGGCGGATAGCGCTGGGCCGCAAAGTCGCCTTCGATACCGGCCGTGCGAAGCTGTTTGCACGGATCAGTCATGTCGAGGCACTGCTGGTGCTGTTGATAGTGGTGGCGGCGACTGGCATGGCGCGCGGGGTGATGTTTGCTTGATCACGCAGCGAGCGCGTCCTTCCCCAGGATAAACAAGAAACGTCCGACAGCCAGAGCCTTGAGCTTGTCGCTAGTATCGACCCCTGAAAGCCTCGATGCGATGCTGAATCTTTAGCCAGCCGTGGTTGCGCACTGAACGGGCTGGCTACTGACTGCAACAGAACTCAGGATTGCGGCTTTTCCGGGGCGGTCAGGCCGGCCTGAATGCGCTGATAAATCTCTTCACGGTGCACTGCAACGTCCTTCGGGGCGTTGATGCCGATCCTGACTTGCTGGCCGCTTACGCCCAGGATGGTGATCGTAATGTCATCACCGATATTAATGCTTTCACCGACTTTGCGGGTGAGTATCAGCATGGTCTTCTCCTTGATTGCTTTGTGGGGCACCTGATTCGGACAGTGCAGAGGTCGGTGGTATGTATAGATTAGTGCGAAGTCTCACAGTTTGGGTGCCTCTTTCTGACGCGCAGATGTGGCATTAATTCCCAAGGCGTAACTATACAGAGGCCGCCACCATGATTCTCGTTGTTTTGAGCCCATTTTATGGCACTCGTGAAGTATTCATGGATGTTAAAATCCCCGCTTTAAGCATTTAGAGGGAAACGCCGTGCGCAAAATGGTCTGGGTACTCGCGATGTTGGCACTGGCGGGATGTGGAGAGGGCAGCAGTGTGGATGCGCCGAAGCCAAAGCCGGCCGTGGCTGCCGTACCCGCGGCAGCGTCCGGCCCGCAATGGGATCTTGAAGTGCGAGGTGAAACCCCTCAGGCGGTCAGTGATTTGAGTGGCTGGCTGATCGAACACAGTTTCATGTCCAGCGTCGTCAAGGAAAATGGCAATACGCGAATCCTGATGGGGCCGTTCAATTCGAAAGCCGAGGCCGAAGCCAAACAGGATGAGGTCCGTGCTGTGCTCACTCGCTCGAAGAAACAGAACATCGAATTGCTGGTGCTTGAGCGTCCGGCCGCTCAATAACAGTCGGCAGCGAAGATGTTGGGCAAACCAAAAGGCCTCGGGGGTTTAGCCTCAAGGCCTTTTTTGTTTCAGGTGCCGCCTGGATTCAGCCGCAGGCCTTCATGTCCACCGGGCCGACGAACTCGTTGCCGCGTCCCATGACGCACCCCACGCTCTGGTTGCGTTGCCGTTCCCAGGCCTGTACGGGGTAGGTTTTGTCCCAGGCTTCGTACAGTTGTCGATCCTGTTTCGACAGGCGCAAGCCATACTGCTTGCTCATGTAGAAGTAGGTCCGGGCGATCATGCCGCGAATGGAAGGGCGGGGCATGACTTTCTTGGCCTTGAAGTCGACTTGGGTCAGGCACGAACCATACTGTCCCGACTGTTCGGGCAGCCAACCGAAACTGAAGTTGCTGCGATCGCCATTGACCTCGCCGATGCTGGGCACCAGGTTGTGCAAATCAGCTTCGGCCTTCTGGTAAACCGGATCGTAGCGGGTGCAGTTCTTGCGACCGCCTTCTTGCCAGCACTGGCGTTGATGGCCGATCTGCCAGGCCGGAACGATATGCTCCCACTCGATGCGGGATGCGCGCTTGGCATTTTTACGCGGCACATAACCGCAGGCGGCAAGGTCCACCCGGTTGCCGGTGTACTTGCAGCCACAGTAAAACTCGGTGGATTGGGGAGCGTAGAGCTTCCACGCGACCTTTTTCGCTTCGGTGAAGGTGCGCGGAGCGTCGGCTTGCGCAGCCATGACAAAAAACACAAAAAACAAAGCAAACCAGCGGGCACTCATCGAATCAATCTTCCTTCGGCACAACCCAGAAAATCTGCACGCCGCCATCGTCGCGATAGGCGAGGGTGACGTTGTCGTTCTCGTCGATTTCTTCCAGCAAGCGTTCCCATTCATCCACCGGCTCGTCAGGCAGGCGGAAGATCAGTGCTGCCCTGGCCTTTTGTGCGGTGGGGGAGTTGATGATTTTCTGAACGCGCAGGCCCATGCGTACGTAGGTGTCAGAAGAGGCAGAGGTAGTGTCCACGGAATTATCCTTATTAAGCTGTACGTGCATACAGTATTTAACTGTAGGCAATTTCGCAACTGCTTAAAAATCAAGAAAATCCTCTGACAGCGGTTTGTTCTATTTGGTGTAAGGCGCAGGGAGTTTTTTTGTCAGATCGAGCAGCGCCAATCGCCAGGACTGGAGAGTGGCGCACAGGGTGCCCGACCGGATCGGTCGGGCGAGGGCGAATCAGTATTCCCAGAACATCCGCTGCAGCTCTTTGCTGTCATTGGTCTTGGTCAGCGCGACCATCGCCAGGATTCGGGCCTTTTGCGGGTTCAGGTCGTGGGCCACGACCCAGTCGTATTTATCGTCAGGCTGTTCGGCGTTGCGCAATACGAAGCCGCCGGCGTTGACATGGGAAGAGCGAATGATCTGCACGCCGTCCTTGCGCAGAGCTTGCAGGGCAGGGACTACCCGCGACGATACCGAGCCATTGCCGGTGCCGGCGTGGATGATGGCTTTGGCGCCTGATTGGGCGAGCGCCTTGTAGGCGGTGTCGCTGACATTGCCGTAGGAATAGGCAATCTCGACGTCAGGCAGGCTCTTGATGGTCTTGATGTCGAATTCGGAATCCATGGTGTGGCGCTTGGCTGGCAAACGGAACCAGTAGGATTTGCCTTCTACCACCATGCCCAGCGGACCCCAGGGGCTTTTAAACGCTTCGGTCTTGATGTTGATCATTTTGCTGACGTCGCGACCCGACTGGATTTCATCGTTCATGGTCACCAGCACGCCTTTGCCTCGCGCATCCTTGCTGCTGGCCACGGCCACGGCGTTGTACAGGTTGAGCATGCCATCGGCGGACATCGCGGTGCCCGGGCGCATGGAACCCACGACAATGATCGGCTTGTCGGTTTTTTCCACAAGGTTCAGGAAGTACGCGGTTTCTTCCAGGGTGTCGGTGCCGTGGGTGATCACGATGCCATCGACGTCTTTGCTGTCGGCCAGTTCGGCTACGCGGCGGCCCAGTTGCAGCAGGTTTTCGTTGGTGATGCTTTCGGAAGCGATTTGCATGACCTGTTCGCCACGAACGTTGGCCACCTGGCTCAGTTCTGGAACGCCGGCGATCAATTGTTCAATGCCGACTTTCGCCGCTTGGTAGGTCGCGCTGTTGGCGGCGCTGGCGCCGGCGCCGGCAATGGTGCCACCGGTGGCCAGGATCACCACGTTGGCCAGTTTCTGTTGGGTTTCGGCTTCTTTGGCCTGAAGGGCGGTCGGCAGAAGCAGCAGCAGGGCCAAGGCGCCCGGAACAAAGGTCTTGAGTGCAGATGTCATTATTTTTCTCTTCTAGTTGTGAGACGGTGCAGATGCAGGTTCATCTAGATACGCCCCGGGCGAATCTGAACGCCGGAGGTGCGAGGAGAAGAGCAGGATCTGTACCAGTAACACCCTGAATCGAAAAATACGCTTAACTTAATGATTTGTAACGGTATTGCAGTTTGTGTCCTAAGGCGGTTCCGGGGCCGGGCGTCCGGATTGCCGAACATGTTTAGCTTTTGCGTTCGGCTCTCCGAAACGGAGGGCAGTCCTGTTCAAGACTTGAGCGCGTGAAATCTTCGTTAACGACTAAAGAAAAGCGCGCGTCGGTCGATGCTCCCCCAAGGGATCTATTTCTGCAGGAGTTCACATGTCGTTATCCATTGGCTTCCCGAATGCCGCAAACATCACCATCGGGGGGAAGCCTGCGGCGACCATTCGTGCCTCGGGCGATGCGACAGAGGATGCAGGGGCCCAGGCGCTGGGGGTAAAGGAAGGCGACGGCACCCAGGTTAAAACCGGTCCGACAGGTCTGGGGCAAAGTGCCGGCGCACAGGCCGAATCGGAAACCAGCGATAACACCAGTTTTGCGGTGAAGATCCTGCTCAAGCGCCTGAAGGAGTTGCAGCAGCAATTGCGTGAGCAACAGCAGCAATTAGCCCAGGCCCAGGCGGCGTCCTATCCGACCCCGGAAGCCAAGACCACCGCGGTAGCGGCCATTCAGGCGCAGGTTGCCGCAACCAACGGCGCCATCCTTCAGGTGAGTGCGAGTCTGGTCAAAGAGTTGACCAAGGGTTCCGGCACGGGATCGGTGGTTAACACCACGGCATGAACTGAGTGCCGTTTTTCGCCAATCCGCTCTGAAGGCACTTTTCAGGTCGTTGACAAATACCGGCAGGATTCGCATAGTCTGGGTCACGCAAACGTTTGCGCGCCCCCTGTAATGGCTTTCCATCACAGTGGGTCGTGAAGCTTACGCCAGCGCAAGCGTTGCTCACAATAATCATAAGATCGGAGTGAACCCATGAAGCTGCCATTTGCTGGACGTCTTCTCGCTGTCGCTGTGCTGGCTGCCGCATCCGCTGCACTGCCTGTCTCTTCTGCCTTCGCTGAAACCACAGAAAAACCGAAAGTCGCACTGGTCATGAAATCCCTGGCCAACGAGTTTTTCCTGACCATGGAAGACGGCGCCAAGGCCTATCAGAAAGATCACTCCGGCGAATTCGAGCTGATCTCCAACGGCATCAAGGATGAAACCGACACCGCCGGCCAGACGCGCATCGTCGAGCAGATGATCCTGGCCAAGGTCAATGCGCTGGTGATTGCGCCGGCAGATTCCAAGGCCATGGTGCCGGTGATCAAGAAGGCCATCGATGCCGGTATCACCGTGATCAACATCGACAACCAGCTGGACCCCGCCGTGGTCAAAAGCAAAAACATCAATGTACCGTTCGTAGGCCCGGACAACCGCAAGGGGGCGCGGCTGGTGGGCGACTACCTGGCCAAGCAGCTGAAGGCCGGTGACGAAGTCGGCATCATCGAAGGTGTGTCTACCACCACCAATGCCCAGCAGCGCACCGCAGGTTTCAAGGATGCGATGGAGGCGGCGCAGATCAAGGTCGTGTCGTTGCAATCCGGTGACTGGGAAATCGACAAAGGCAACAAGGTGGCCGCCTCGATTCTCAGCGAATATCCGCAAACCAAGGCCCTGTTGGCCGGCAACGACAGCATGGCGGTCGGCGCGGTGTCTGCCGTGCGCGCCGCGGGCAAGGCCGGCAAGGTGCAAGTGGTCGGCTACGACAACATCAACGCCATCCAGCCGATGCTCAAGGATGGCCGAGTGCTCGCCACTGCCGACCAGTTTGCAGCCAGGCAGGCGGTGTTCGGCATCGAGACGGCGTTGAAGATTCTCAAGGGCGAGAAGGTCGACGGCGGCGCCAATGGCGTGATCGAAACGCCGGTAGAGTTGGTCACCAAAGAGCAGGTCACACAGTAACCTTCTGGCGACGCAACGGCGCTCGTCCAGCTGGACGGGCGCGTGGAGAGTTTTTATGTCCGCTTGCGCTACGAACGCTGTCCTCTCGGTCAGCGGTATCGGCAAGACCTACGCCCAACCGGTCCTGGCCGGCATCGACCTGACGCTCATGCGCGGTGAAGTGCTGGCGCTGACCGGCGAGAACGGCGCAGGCAAAAGCACGCTGTCGAAAATCATTGGCGGGCTGGTCGCGCCGACTACCGGCCAGATGCAGTTTCAGGGGCAGGACTATCGCCCAGGCAGCCGGAGCCAGGCAGAAGACCTCGGCATCCGCATGGTCATGCAGGAACTCAATCTGCTGCCGACCCTGTCGGTGGCGGAAAACCTGTTTCTTCACAATCTGCCCAACAGCGGCGGCTGGATCAGTCGCAAGCAATTGCGCAAGGCTGCCATCGAGGCCATGGCTCAGGTCGGGCTCGACGCCATTGACCCGGATACCCTGGTCGGCGAACTGGGCATCGGTCATCAGCAAATGGTAGAGATCGCCCGCAACCTGATCGGCGATTGTCATGTGCTGATTCTCGATGAGCCCACCGCGATGCTCACGGCACGTGAAGTCGAAATGCTGTTCGAGCAGATCACCCGCCTGCAGGCTCGCGGCGTATCGATCATCTATATCTCTCATCGCCTCGAAGAACTGGCGCGGGTCGCGCAACGCATTGCCGTGCTGCGCGACGGCAATCTGGTCTGTGTCGCGCCGATGGCCAACTACAACAGCGAGCAACTGGTCACCCTGATGGTCGGTCGCGAGCTCGGTGAGCACATCGATATGGGCGCGCGCAAGATCGGCGCCCCGGTGTTGACGGTCAAGGGCCTGAGCCGATCCGACAAGGTTCGCGACGTGTCGTTCGAAGTGCGTGCCGGCGAGATTTTCGGCATTTCCGGTTTGATCGGCGCGGGGCGCACCGAGTTGTTGCGCCTGATCTTCGGCGCCGATATCGCCGACAGCGGCACGATAGCCCTGGGCTCGCCGGCGCAGGTCATTACTGTGCGTTCGCCGGTGGATGCGGTCGGGCATGGCATCGCGCTGATCACTGAAGATCGCAAGGGCGAAGGCCTTTTGTTGACGCAGTCGATCGGTGCCAATATCGCCTTGGGCAACATGCCCGGCATCTCCAGCGCCGGCTTTGTCGACAACGATGGCGAAAACGCCCTGGCCCAGCGGCAGATCGACGCCATGCGCATTCGCAGCTCCGGTCCGGCACAGTTGGTGTCCGAGTTGTCCGGTGGTAACCAGCAGAAAGTCGTCATCGGTCGCTGGCTGGAGCGCGATTGCTCGGTGCTGCTGTTCGACGAGCCGACCCGGGGCATCGACGTCGGCGCCAAGTTCGATATCTACAACCTGCTCGGTGAGTTGACCCGCAAGGGCAAGGCGCTGGTGGTGGTTTCCAGCGACTTGCGCGAGCTGATGCTGATCTGCGACCGGATCGGTGTGCTGTCAGCAGGAAGCCTGATCGATACGTTCGATCGCGACAGCTGGACCCAGGATGAGTTGCTTGCCGCTGCTTTTGCCGGCTACCAAAAACGTGATGCGCAGCGCTTCGACGCCGCGCCTAGGGATCTTCCATGAAAACCGCTTCTTTGGCCGGCACACGCAGTGGCAACTTCTATGGCCTGGGCACCTATCTGGGCCTGGCGGGTGCCTTGTTGGCGATGATCGTGCTGTTCTCGGTGTTGAGCAGTCACTTCCTGTCCTACGATACGTTCAGCACCCTGGCCAACCAGATTCCGGACCTGATGGTGCTGGCGGTCGGCATGACCTTTGTGTTGATCATCGGGGGCATCGACCTGTCGGTAGGTTCGGTGCTGGCACTGGCGGCCTCGACCGTCAGCGTGGCGATACTGGGCTGGGACTGGAGCGTGCTGCCCGCAGCGTTGCTCGGCATGGCCGTCGCGGCGCTCGCAGGCACTATCACCGGTTCGATCACGGTGGCGTGGCGGATACCGTCGTTCATCGTGTCCCTGGGCGTGCTGGAAATGGCGCGCGGAGTGGCGTACCAGATGACCGGGTCGCGTACGGCCTACATCGGCGATGCGTTCGCCTGGTTGTCCAATCCGATCGCCTTCGGCATTTCACCCTCGTTCATCATTGCGTTGCTGATCATATTCATCGCCCAGGCCGTGTTGACCCGCACGGTGTTCGGTCGCTACCTGATCGGTATCGGCACCAATGAAGAGGCCGTACGGCTGGCGGGGATCAATCCGAAGCCCTACAAAATCCTGGTGTTCAGCCTGATGGGACTGCTGGCCGGCATTGCTGCGCTGTTCCAGATTTCTCGCCTGGAAGCCGCCGACCCGAATGCCGGATCCGGTCTTGAGTTGCAGGTGATTGCCGCCGTGGTGATCGGCGGGACCAGCCTGATGGGCGGGCGCGGCTCGGTGATCAGCACGTTTTTTGGCGTTCTGATCATTTCCGTGCTGGCCGCGGGGCTGGCGCAGATCGGGGCAACCGAACCGACCAAACGCATCATTACCGGCGCCGTGATCGTGGTGGCGGTGGTGCTGGACACTTATCGCAGTCAACGCGCAAGCCGGCGGACCTGAGTCATGGCGACTATCAAAGATGTAGCAGCCCTTGCCGGCATTTCCTACACCACGGTTTCCCATGTGGTGAACAAGACCCGCCCGGTCAGTGAGGAAGTCCGGATCAAGGTCGAGGCGGCGATCAAGACCCTCGACTACGTCCCCAGCGCCGTGGCCCGTTCACTCAAGGCCAAGACTACGGCGACCATCGGCCTGTTGGTTCCCAACAGCCTCAACCCGTACTTCGCCGAGCTGGCCCGGGGGATTGAGGATTACTGCGAGCGAAACGGTTACTGCGTGATCCTGTGCAACTCCGACGACAATCCGGACAAGCAGCGCAGCTACCTGCGTGTGTTGCTGGAAAAACGCATCGACGGCCTGATCGTCGCCTCGGCCGGCGGCGACAGTGGCCTGGTACAGGGTCTGAAAGGCGTGCGCACGCCCATGGTGATCGTTGACCGCGGACTGGACGGTGTCGATGCCGACCTGGTGCGTATCGACCATGAATACGGCGCGTACCTGGCGACCCGACACCTGCTGGAGTTGGGCCACCGGGATATCGCCACGATCAGCGGGCCGGAAAACACCAGTGTGGCGCAGATGCGTCTGGCGGGTTATCGCAGGGCCTTGAAAGAGGCGGGCGTCGAAGTCTCTCCCGAGCGCGTGCTGGCAAGCGATTTCACCAGCACCGGCGGTTACAGTGCTGCCGCGATTTTGCTGGAAAGCCATCCGCCTACCGCCATTTTTGCCGCCAATGACATGATCGGCATCGGTGTGCTGCGGGCCGCCGCCGAGCGCAATATTCGCGTACCGAGCGAGTTGTCGGTGATCGGCTTCGACGATATCCAGATGAGCCGGTATGTCTACCCGTCGTTGACCACGGTGGGGCAATCGATCCTGCAGCTCGGTGAAATGGCTGCCGAAGTGCTTTTACGGCGAATCGCCACGCCGGGCCTGACGACCGATCAGCGGATCGTGACGCCGAGTATTGTCATCCGTGAATCGACGGCGCCGTTGGCCGGCGTGTTTACCCACTTCCGTTGAAAACAGAGAGCCGTTGAAAATAGAGCGCCGTTGAAAACAGAGAGCCGCTGAACCGACAGCGTCGCCGAAACAGAATCGATGAGTAGCAACGTATGCCAGCAAAAGTAGTGGTAATAGGCAGTTTGAACATGGACCTGGTGACACGGGCGCCGCGTTTGCCCAAGGGCGGTGAAACGCTGATTGGTCAGTCGTTTGCCACCGTCTCCGGCGGCAAGGGCGCCAATCAGGCTGTGGCGGCGGCACGGCTCGGAGCCCGGGTGTCGATGATCGGTTGTGTGGGCAATGACGCCTATGGTGAGGCGTTGCGCGGGGCGCTGTTGGCCGAGCAGATCGATTGCCAGGCGGTGAGCACCGTTGACGGTTCCAGCGGCGTGGCATTGATTGTGGTCGACGACAGCAGTCAGAACACCATCGTGATCGTCCCTGGTGCCAACGGTGCATTGACCGCTGAAGCCATTGACCGTTTTGATTCGGTGATACAAGCGGCGGACGTGCTCATCTGCCAGCTGGAAGTGCCCGATGCCTCCGTTGGCCATGCACTCAAGCGGGGGCGCGAGCTGGGCAAGACGGTCATCCTCAACCCGGCGCCGGCCAGCCGTCCGTTGCCATCGCACTGGTACGGGTCTATCGATTACCTGATTCCCAACGAGAGCGAAGCGTCGGCCTTGAGCGGAGTGTCGGTTGACTCCCTGGAGACCGCGCAAGCGGCGGCGACCCGGCTGATTGCCCTGGGCGCCGGCAAGGTGATCATCACCCTCGGTGCGCAAGGTTCGCTGTTTGCCGATGGCCAGCGATTCGAACATTTCCCCGCGCCCGTCGTAAAGGCTGTCGACACCACGGCGGCGGGCGATACGTTCGTCGGTGGTTTCGCTGCGGCGTTGGCTGCGGGGCAGGATGAGGTACAGGCGATCCGCTTCGGTCAGGTGGCTGCGGCGCTGTCGGTCACCCGGGCCGGCGCGCAACCTTCGATTCCCGCCTTGAGCGATGTGCAGGCGTTTAAAACTCCATGAAAAAGACACCCTTGCTCAACATCGCCTTGTCGCGGCTGATCGCCTCATTGGGGCATGGCGACATGGTCGTCATCGGCGACGCCGGTTTGCCGGTTCCACCGGGCGTTGAATTGATCGACCTGGCCTTGACCCAGGGCATTCCGGATTTTGTCAGCACCTTGAAGGTGGTGCTCAGTGAGATGCAGGTCGAAAGCCATGTGCTGGCTCAGGAGATTTTCGATAAAAAACCGTCGCCCCTGATCGCCCTGGATGAACTGAACGGTGAAGGCGCACTGGGGCGCCGTGAGGTGCTCAGCCATGAACAATTCAAGGTCCTGAGCCGACAGGCAAGGGCGATTGTTCGTACAGGCGAGTGCCAGCCGTACTGCAATATCGTGCTGTTCGCCGGGGTTACGTTTTGACGGACTGCCTGCCTTTGGATTTCCCATGCACAAGGAGTGCGCCATGTATCGCTATGCTCAGAAACTGCACCAACTGCTCCGGAGTCTGCTGCTTTTGTCCCTGATTACCGCAACGAACGCCCAGGCGGCGCAAAAAATCGACTTGATCATCGACACCGATCCGGGGGCTGACGATGTCGTTGCCCTGTTGTTCGCCCTGGCGTCGCCGGACGAGCTGAATGTCCGGGCGCTGACCACCGTTGCGGGCAACGTTCGCCTGGACAAGACCTCGCGCAATGCGCGACTGGCCCGGGAATGGGCGGGGCGCGAAGAGGTGCCGGTCTATGCGGGTGCGCCCAAGCCCCTGATGCGCACACCCATCTATGCCGAGGACATTCATGGCAAGGAAGGGTTGTCCGGCATTGCCGTGCATGAGCCCAAACAAGGCCTGGCCAAGGGCAGTGCCATCGCTTATCTGATCGACACCCTGAAATCCGCCGAGCCCCACAGCATTACCATCGCCATGCTTGGCCCGCAGACCAACCTGGCCCTGGCGCTGATCCAGGAGCCAGGTATCGTCCAGGGCATCAAGGAAGTGGTGGTCATGGGCGGTGCGCACTTCAACGGCGGCAACATCACGCCAGTGGCCGAGTTCAACCTGTTCGCCGATCCGCAAGCCGCCGAAGTGGTGCTCAAGAGTGGCGTGAAGCTGACCTACCTGCCGCTGGATGTGACCCACAAGATCCTGACCAGCGAAGCGCGTCTGAAACAGATTGCTGCGCTGAACAACAATGCCAGCCGTTTGGTGGGCGACATTCTCAATGAATACATCAAAGGCGACATGGAACACTACGGCATTTCGGGTGGCCCGGTGCATGACGCCACGGTGGTCGCTTACCTGCTCAAGCCGCAATTGTTCAGCGGTCGCTCGGTCAATGTGGTGGTCGACAGCCGCGAGGGGCCGACTTTCGGGCAAACGATCGTTGACTGGTATGACGGCTTGAAAGCGCCGAAGAATGCGTTCTGGGTTGAAAGCGGCGATGCCCAGGGCTTCTTCGATCTGCTGACCGAGCGTCTGGCCCGTCTGAAATAAGCTGCATGCCCCGCAGCTGCCTGCCTGCGGGGTTCACTCCCGCCCGCTGGCAGCGTCGCCCTTCTGGTCCGACAGGTGCTTCTCGAAAATCTGCTCGATGAACGATTGGGCGGCTTCGGTTCCAAGGTCCCTGACCAGCAGGTCGATACCGATAATGGCAAGCTCTTCCGTGCTGCCTGGACTGTAGGAGCTGTGGCCGTCCTGCCACTTTGCCTTGATGTCAGCGTCGATACTTACGGTGGTCATGATGGCACTCGTGAAGTCGGGGGGGAGGTCTGAGTGCCGAGTTAACCATTTTGCGGGGCTTTTGACACGTCGACTTAGGCATGAAAGAAGGGCTATGCGACACTTGGTCTCTGTCGAATTTTCAAGGAGCACGCTGTGCAGATCGATTTGAACTCCCCGGATGGCCTGACCCTCGAGGCCGTGCGTCAGTTGCTGGCCGGCGCCAGTGACGATGAGCACACCCAGTTGCGGGTCACCAAGGGAGGCATTGCCTATATCTCCTCGGGTGTCGTGGGCGGTACCGATATCGACGGGTTGTTGTTCCGGCTCGAAACCTGGGCCAAGGGCTCCGGATATGTCGGACGGGTCGCGGCCAGCGATGAAGTCTGGGTCATGCAGATCTTCAATGCCTTGAAAGAGAACTGGCCCAATCCGCCTTACGACTACATCGACGTCTATTGAGCGTTGTTCATATTCAGTCACGATTCAGTGATTAAGGGGAGGGCGGCGCTCAGGCAGAATCGCGGCTCGTCCGGATTGCGGGCAGGGTGCTGGCACTGCCTGCCTGTGAAACCAAACGCCAGTCTGGTTGTCGCACGATCTCAGCTTAATCATTGAATAAGGAGGCTTCATGCCTTGGAAGCTCGCGTCATTGGGTACTTTGCTGGCCGTTGCCACGCTGGCCGGTTGCAGCACTGCCTCTACGGAGTCGGCACCTGCGGATGTTGCGACGACTGACACGGGTCACAGCCGCTGTGAGGCGAAGGCTGCCGAGTTCACCATCGGCAAACAGGCATCGCCGCAGTTGCTTGAGCAGGCGCGTACCCGCGCAGGGGCGCAAAGCGCGCGGTTCCTGCTGCCAACCGATATGGTGACGCTGGAGTACCGTTCCGATCGCCTGAACCTGAACACCGATGCCAGCAGGGTGGTCACCCGGGTCAACTGCGGTTGATCCCCAGGCTTTTGTTTCATCCATAAAAAACCCCGTCACATGGACGGGGTTTTTTTAGTGCGCCTGGAAATTACTCTGGGCGAACTTGAGCAGCTTGCATACCCTTTTGGCCTTTCTCAGCCACGAAGGAAACAGTCTGGCCTTCTTTCAGGCTTTTGAAACCGTCGCTTTCGATAGCTTTGAAGTGTACGAACAGGTCGTCACCGCCACCTTGAGGAGTGATGAAGCCGAAGCCTTTTTCATCGTTGAACCATTTAACGGTGCCGGTTTGGCGATTAGACATGGTGTATCTCCAAGAAACATATATTTTCAGTAGTACTGTGCTGCTCAGGCCAACTGGGCACACCCGAGTATCATAGTCGAAATGTTCGGTTTGGGACCCCCCCGGGTGAGCTGTTTGCCGATCAGTCGTGGTTTCTTTATGCCTTGAAATGGCTGGAAGCCCCGTTTTATAAGGCTTCTAGCCGAAAGTGAAGGCGATAAAAAAAGCTGTAAAACCTTCATAAATTGTACGGAATGGCCTGTTTCGGGGGCTTTTTGCCAGTAAAACAGGGTTGAAAACGCCGATCTGTGCTTATTTTTTGGCTTTGTTCCCAGCCTTGCAGGCTGCAATCTGGTCAAAGGCTTTCTGTTTCATGGCGTCACTGGCTTTGTTATCCATCAATGCCTGGATGTCGCTGGCCGGGAACGACTTGATTGCATCCGCACCACAAGCGCAGTGGGCTTTGGCCGCGGCTTCACCGATTTTTTGCGCGGCCGCAGGCACGCACTGAGACATGTACTTCTCGCGTTCACCTTTTGGCCATTCGGCGTGGGCGGCCAGCGGCAGCAGCAGAACGATTGGTGCGACTACAGCGAAAAAACGATTCAGACGCATGCCAGGATGCTCCTTTGAGGTCGATGTCTTGTTATCTGAGCGCTAACGCGCGGCTCAAGTTCATCACTCTGGCATAAAAGCAGCTGATTTGCCGCGTTGGAAAGCCTCTGCGCAGCTACCACCGTTCATCTGTGCTAGCATGCCCCGCTCGGGCGTTTGCAGGCTCCGGCGGACCTTCAGTCCCGGTCGCGGCAGATGCACGATTAACCCTGATTTGAATCCCAGTCACTCTGGTTCGGTTTTCCGGTTGGCCGCAAGGCTCCTGCCGCTGTAAGGCAGGCGTTCGTCATTGAATGGCCTGGACCGGATCTTGTACTGGCTCATCCCAACCCACGTGACCTTTGGTAGGGGTCACCACTAGGAGAGGAGGCGCCATGCCAACTATTACTCTTCCCGACGGCAGTCAACGTTCATTCGATCACCCGGTTTCCGTAGCCGAGGTCGCCGCCTCCATCGGTGCAGGCCTGGCCAAGGCCACCGTTGCCGGCAAGGTCGATGGCAAGCTGGTCGACGCCAGTGACATCATCGACAGCGACGCGTCGCTGCAAATCATCACGCCAAAGGATGAAGAGGGGCTGGAGATCATTCGCCACTCTTGCGCCCACCTGGTTGGCCATGCGGTCAAGCAGTTGTACCCGACCGCCAAAATGGTCATCGGTCCGGTCATCGACGAAGGTTTCTATTACGACATCGCCTTCGAACGTCCTTTCACTCCGGACGACCTGGCGGCCATCGAACAGCGCATGCAGCAGCTGATCGAGAAAGATTACGACGTGATCAAGAAAGTCACTCCGCGCGCCGAAGTGATCGAAGTGTTCCAGGCCCGTGGCGAAGACTACAAGTTGCGCCTGGTCGAGGACATGCCGAACGAACAGGCCATGGGTCTGTACTATCACGAAGAATACGTCGACATGTGCCGCGGTCCGCACGTGCCGAACACCCGCTTCCTGAAATCCTTCAAGCTGACCAAGCTGTCCGGCGCCTACTGGCGTGGCGATGCCAAGAACGAGCAATTGCAGCGCGTCTACGGCACCGCATGGGCGGACAAGAAGCAACTGGCGGCTTACATCCAGCGCATCGAAGAAGCCGAAAAACGCGACCACCGCAAGATCGGCAAGCGCCTGGGCCTGTTCCACACCCAGGAAGAGTCGCCGGGCATGGTGTTCTGGCACCCGAACGGCTGGACTCTGTACCAGGTGCTCGAGCAGTACATGCGCAAGGTTCAGCGCGACAACGGCTATCTCGAAATCAAGACGCCGCAAGTCGTTGACCGCAGCCTGTGGGAGAAATCCGGGCACTGGGCCAACTACGCCGACAACATGTTCACCACCCAGTCGGAAAACCGCGACTACGCGATCAAGCCAATGAACTGCCCTTGCCACGTGCAGGTGTTCAACCAGGGCCTGAAGAGCTACCGCGAGCTGCCGATGCGCCTGGCCGAGTTCGGTGCCTGCCACCGTAACGAGCCATCGGGTGCCTTGCACGGCATCATGCGTGTGCGCGCATTCACCCAGGACGACGCCCACATCTTCTGCACCGAAGAGCAGATGCAGGCCGAGTCCGCCGCGTTCATCAAGCTGACCATGGACGTCTACGCCGATTTCGGCTTTAAAGATGTCGAGATGAAGCTGTCCACTCGTCCGGAAAAACGCGTCGGTTCCGACGAGCTTTGGGATCGCGCCGAAGCGGCACTGGCCGCAGCCCTTGACAGCGCGGGCCTGCCGTACGATCTGCAGCCGGGCGAAGGTGCGTTCTACGGTCCGAAGATCGAGTTCTCGCTGAAAGATTGCCTCGGTCGCGTCTGGCAATGTGGTACCCTGCAGCTCGATTTTAACCTGCCTGTGCGTCTGGGAGCCGAATACGTCTCCGAAGACAACAGTCGCAAGCACCCGGTGATGTTGCACCGGGCGATCCTGGGGTCCTTCGAGCGGTTCGTCGGAATCCTGATCGAGCACTACGAGGGTGCGTTCCCTGCGTGGCTGGCTCCGACCCAGGCAGTGGTGATGAATATCACTGATAAACAGGCTGATTTTGCCGCCGAAGTGGAAAAAACTCTCAACGAAAGCGGGTTTCGTGCCAAGTCTGACTTGAGAAATGAAAAGATCGGCTTTAAAATCCGCGAGCATACTTTGCTCAAGGTTCCTTATCTCTTGGTTATCGGAGATCGGGAAGTCGAGATGCAGACTGTCGCTGTGCGTACTCGTGAAGGTGCTGACCTGGGCTCGATGCCCGTCGCCCAGTTCGCTGAGTTCCTCGCCCAAGCGGTTTCCCGGCGTGGTCGCCAAGATTCGGAGTAATTATTATTAAGCGTGAAATGAGACAAGATAAACGAACTGCACCGAAAGCCCCGATCAACGAGAATATCTCGGCACGCGAGGTTCGGTTAATTGGGGCTGAAGGTGAACAGCTCGGGATTGTGTCAATCGAAGACGCGCTTCTTAAGGCTGAAGAGGCCAAGCTGGATCTGGTGGAGATTTCCGCCGATGCAGTACCACCTGTTTGCAAACTGATGGACTACGGCAAATCGATCTTCGAAAAGAAGAAGCAGATTGCTGCGGCCAAGAAAAACCAGAAGCAGATTCAGGTTAAAGAAATCAAGTTTCGTCCAGGGACGGAGGAAGGGGATTACCAGGTAAAACTGCGCAACCTGGTACGTTTCCTGAGTGACGGGGACAGGGCCAAGGTATCCTTGCGATTCCGCGGCCGTGAGATGGCCCACCAGGAGCTGGGGATGGAACTCCTCAAGCGAGTTGAAGGTGACTTGCTCGAGTACGGTTCGGTCGAACAGCATCCTAAGATGGAAGGACGCCAGCTGATCATGGTCATCGCCCCGAAAAAGAAGAAGTAATCAACAGGGCACGGCAGGCCTTCTGATTATGTTTATCAACTGAATGCGGAGTATCCGAACATGCCAAAAATGAAGACCAAAAGTGGTGCTGCTAAGCGGTTTCTGAAAACTGCTAACGGTATCAAGCACAAGCACGCTTTCAAGAGCCACATCCTGACCAAAATGTCGACCAAGCGTAAGCGTCAACTGCGCGGTAGCAGCTTGCTGCATCCGTCTGACGTGGCAAAAGTCGAGCGCATGCTGCGCCTTCGTTAATTTTAGTCAAGAATAGAGGAAGTAACTCATGGCTCGTGTAAAGCGTGGCGTCATTGCCCGTAAGCGTCACAAAAAAATTCTGAAACTTGCTAAAGGCTACTACGGCGCACGCTCCCGCGTATTCCGTGTTGCCAAGCAAGCGGTAATCAAGGCAGGCCAATACGCCTACCGTGACCGTCGTCAGAAAAAACGTCAGTTCCGCGCTCTGTGGATCGCTCGTATCAACGCTGGTGCTCGTATCAACGGTCTGTCCTACAGCCGTTTCATCGCCGGCCTGAAAAAAGCGTCCATCGAGATCGACCGTAAGGTTCTGGCTGATCTGGCAGTGAACGAAAAAGCGGCGTTTGCTGCGATTGTCGAGAAAGCTAAAGCCACCTTGGCTTAAGTACCCCCGACAGTCACCCGGCCTCGCATCTGTGGGGTCAGGTGTTAAACGTCATAAATAGGGGAAGAGCCTTCAAGCTCTTCCCCTATTTTGTATCTGGAGTCTGTACATGGAAAACCTGGATGCGCTCGTCTCTCAAGCACTAGAGGCTGTGCAAAGCGCTGAAGATATCAATGCCCTGGAGCAAATCCGGGTTCACTACCTTGGCAAGAAGGGTGAATTGACTCAGGTGATGAAGACCCTGGGGAATTTGCCGGCAGAAGAGCGTCCGCAGGTCGGCGCGCTGATCAACGTTGCCAAGGAGCGTGTCACAGAGGTCCTTAATGCGCGCAAGGCATTGTTTGAAGAAGCCGATCTGGCTGCCAAACTCTCCGCCGAGTCCATTGACGTGACCCTGCCTGGCCGCGGTCAGACCTCTGGTGGTCTGCATCCGGTTACCCGCACTCTGGAACGCGTCGAACAGTTCTTCACCCGCATCGGCTACGGCATCGCCGAAGGCCCTGAGGTCGAAGACGACTATCACAACTTCGAAGCGCTCAACATCCCAGGCCATCACCCGGCCCGGTCGATGCATGACACCTTCTATTTCAATGCGAACATGCTGTTGCGCACCCATACCTCGCCGGTACAGGTCCGCACCATGGAGTCCAAGCAGCCGCCGATCCGCATCGTCTGCCCAGGCCGCGTATACCGCAGCGACTCCGATATCACCCACTCGCCGATGTTCCACCAGGTCGAAGGCCTGCTGATCGATCGCGACATCAATTTCGCCGACCTCAAAGGCACCATCGAAGAATTCCTGCGGGTGTTCTTCGAAAAAGAGCTGGCGGTGCGTTTCCGTCCTTCTTACTTCCCGTTCACCGAGCCATCCGCTGAAGTCGACATGGAATGCGTGATGTGCAGCGGTAAAGGCTGCCGCGTCTGCAAGCAGACCGGCTGGCTGGAAGTGATGGGCTGCGGCATGGTTCACCCGAACGTGCTGCGCATGTCCGGTATCGACCCGGAAGAGTTCTCGGGCTTTGCCTTCGGCATGGGCGTTGAGCGTCTGGCCATGCTGCGTTACGGCGTGAACGACTTGCGTCTGTTCTTCGACAACGACTTGCGGTTCCTCGCGCAATTTCGCTAGTCGTAACGAATTCTTAGGAGAGCAGGATGAAATTCAGTGAACAATGGCTGCGTGGCTGGGTTAGCCCGCAGGTAAGTCGCGATGAGCTGGTTGCTCGTCTGTCGATGGCCGGTCTTGAGGTCGATAGCGTTACGCCGGCCGCCGGTGTTTTCAGTGGCGTGGTGGTTGGCGAGGTGCTGAGCACCGAGCAGCACCCGGACGCCGACAAGCTGCGCGTGTGCCAGGTCAGTAACGGCTCGGAAACCTTCCAGGTGGTTTGCGGTGCGCCCAACGTGCGCCCGGGCCTGAAGATTCCTTTCGCCATGATCGGCGCGGAGTTGCCAGGTGACTTCAAGATCAAGAAGGCCAAGCTGCGTGGCGTTGAATCCAACGGCATGCTGTGCTCGCAATCCGAGCTGCAGGTCGGTGAAGGTAACGACGGTCTGATGGAACTGCCGGCCGATGCGCCGGTGGGCAAGGATTTCCGCGTTTACCTGGACCTGGAAGACGCCAGCATCGAGGTTGACCTGACCCCGAACCGTGGCGACTGCCTGTCCCTGGCCGGCCTGGCCCGTGAAGTGGGTGCTTTGTACGCCGCTCCAGTGGTCCGTCCGGTGGTGGCTTCGGTGCCTGCCGCGCATGACGAAGTGCGTTCGGTAGAAGTGTTGGCGCCAGCCGCGTGCCCGCGTTATCTGGGTCGTGTGATCCGTAACGTCGACCTGTCCAGGCCTACACCGCTGTGGATGGTAGAGCGCCTGCGTCGCGCGGATGTGCGCAGCATCGATGCTGCCGTCGACATCACCAACTACGTGATGCTGGAGCTGGGTCAGCCACTGCACGCCTTCGATCTCGCCGAAATCAACGGTGGCATCCGTGTACGCATGGCCGAAGACGGTGAGAAGCTGGTGCTGCTCGACGGTCAGGAAGTCAGCCTGCGTAGCGATACGCTGGTGATTGCCGACCACTCCCGCGCACTGGCAATCGCTGGCGTCATGGGTGGCGAGCACAGCGGTGTGTCCGCGACCACGCGTGATGTGTTCCTGGAAAGCGCCTTCTTCGACCAGATCGCCGTGGCAGGCAAGGCCCGTTCCTATGGCCTGCACACCGATGCATCCCATCGCTATGAGCGTGGCGTGGACTGGCAACTGGCCCGCGAGGCCATGGAGCGCGCGACTGGCCTGCTGCTGGAAATCACCGGTGGTGAAGCGGGTCCGATCATCGAGACCGTCAGCGAACAGCACCTGCCGAACATTGCTCCGGTCACCCTGCGTGCCCAGCGCATTACCCAGATGCTGGGCATGGAAATGGATTCGGCTGAAGTGGAGCGTCTGCTCAATGCCTTGGGCCTGACCATTACTGCCGACGGGGCAGGGCAGTGGCGTGTAGAAGTGCCAAGCCATCGCTTCGATATCAGTCTGGAAGTCGACCTGATCGAAGAACTGGCACGCCTGTACGGCTACAACCGTCTGCCGGTTCGTTATCCGCAAGCGCGTCTGGCGCCGCAAGCCAAGGCCGAAGCCCGTAGCGACCTGCCTGAACTGCGCCGCCTGCTGGTTGCCCGTGGATATCAGGAAGCAATTACCTACAGCTTCATCGATCCGAAACAGTTCGAGCTGTTTAATCCGGGTGTTGAGCCGTTGCTGCTCGCCAATCCGATCTCCAATGACATGGCCGCGATGCGTTCGTCCTTGTGGCCGGGTCTGGTCAAGGCGCTTCAGCACAACCTGAACCGCCAGCAGGATCGCGTACGTCTGTTCGAAAGCGGCCTGCGTTTTGTCGGTCAGCTCGAAGGCCTGAAGCAAGAGCCGATGCTCGCCGGTGTGGTTTGTGGCAGTCGGTTGCCGGAAGGCTGGGCACAGGGTCGCGATACCGTCGACTTCTTTGACGTCAAGGCTGACGTGGAAGCGGTGCTGGGCTTCGCCGGCGCCCTGGATGCGTTCACTTTCGTGCCTGGCAAGCACCCGGCATTGCACCCGGGCCAAACCGCACGCATTGAACGCGATGGTCGTCTGGTCGGCTTCATTGGCGCGATCCACCCCGAATTGTCGAAAACCCTCGGTCTCGACCGTCCGGTCTTCGTCTTCGAGCTGGTTCTGGCGGAAGTCGCGTCGGGCAAAATGCCTGAATTCCACGAGTTATCGCGCTTTCCTGAAGTGCGTCGTGACCTTGCACTGATTGCGCACAAAGATGTTGCAGCCACGGCTGTGCTGGACGTAATCCGTGAAAATGCAGGCGAATGGCTGACAGACCTCAGGCTATTTGACGTGTATCAGGGTAAAGGCATTGATCCTGATAGAAAAAGCCTCGCAGTCGGCTTGACCTGGCAGCATCCATCGCGCACTCTTAATGACGATGAGGTGAATACCGCAACGCAAAACATCCTCACCTCGCTCGAACAAAGGTTGAACGCCACGTTAAGGAAGTGACGTATGGGGGCTCTGACGAAAGCTGAGATGGCGGAACGTCTGTATGAAGAGCTGGGCCTGAATAAACGGGAGGCCAAGGAATTGGTCGAACTGTTTTTTGAAGAAATCAGGCACGCTCTCGAAGACAACGAACAAGTCAAATTGTCCGGTTTCGGCAATTTCGACCTTCGGGACAAACGCCAGCGGCCTGGCCGCAATCCGAAAACGGGGGAAGAAATCCCGATCACGGCTCGCCGTGTGGTCACCTTTCGTCCAGGGCAGAAGTTGAAGGCCCGAGTTGAGGCTTATGCTGGAACCAAGTCATAACGACGAGCTCCCCGTCATCCCGGGCAAACGCTACTTCACCATTGGTGAAGTCAGCGAGCTGTGTGCGGTAAAACCACACGTGCTGCGCTACTGGGAGCAGGAGTTTCCTCAGCTCAACCCGGTCAAGCGCCGCGGAAACCGCCGGTATTATCAGCGCCAGGACGTGCTGATGATCCGGCAGATCCGCGCGCTTCTTTATGATCAGGGGTTCACCATCGGCGGAGCGCGCCTGCGCTTGTCCGGTGATGAGGCCAAAGACGACACCACCCAATACAAGCAAATGATCCGCCAGATGATCGCCGAGCTCGAAGATGTTCTGGTGGTACTCAAGAAATAAATTCCTGCTTTTAAATACTTCCAGTTTTCAAAAGCTTGCGATATATTCTTGAGCGTTCCTCGAGATGAGGAACGGGTAACACGCCTAGTCGGGGCGTAGCGCAGTCCGGTAGCGCACTAGCATGGGGTGCTAGGGGTCGAGTGTTCGAATCACTCCGTCCCGACCATTATTCCTGAGTAAAATCAGACACTTAAGCCGATCAGATAGATCGGCTTTTTTGTGCCTGCGCAAAACCCGCGCAAAACTGGCGCAAAACTACCCAGTGATTTCGCTGATATTCAGGTCCGGAATTGCCTCGGTCCAGATGATTTCCTCGTGGTCCCGCTGATAGTTTTTGGTCATGCCTTCGCTCGCATGGCCTGCGATCTTCTGCCCATCCTTTCCGGCTTTCTTGTACAGGTGCAGCGACAGCGCTCGCACTTCGTGGAAGCCTGGCATCTCTTCCTCCTTCCATCCTGCGTAGCAATTCGCTGCCTCCCTGGCTTCTTTGAATGCTCGCGTCAAATACCTTTCCTCAACCTTCGTCCAGTGGTCCTTAGTCTGCGCCTGCTTCTGTTTCCGGCGATCAGGCTTTCGATGCACCAAGTATGGCGACGCGGTGTCGTCACGGCAGCGGCTGATTACAGCCTGTAGCTCGGGCGTCACTCGAAAGCGAATCCACGCCGCGTCACTGGCCTTGGCCGTCTTCTTCTGCACCAAGTACAGAAACCCCTCCCGAACTCCGTCGAACCGCATGTCCAGAATGTCCGTTCGGCGCTGGGCAGTGATCAGGGCGAGGTCGATCGCATTCTGTAACCAGGCTGGTGATTTCTCCCGGATGGCTATCAAGCCTTCGACGGTATGGCGCTTCCGTTGTTTCTTTTCGATCCGGTTGATGGTGCTGGCTGCCGGGTTGTCCGGGCACAGGCCCTTGGCCGCTGCATGGTTGAAGATGTCGATCAGTAGGGCCCGGCATTGGTTCGCGGTGCGCGGGGTGAGTACGTCCAGCATCTCCGCGATCATGCGGATCGTAATCTGATCGACTGCTTTCCCTTCGAATTGCTTACGGAAGCGCCGAAAGTGCACCGCGTACAGATTGAGCGTGCCCTTGGCCAGCTCGCGGGGAGGCAGCACGTCGCGTTCGTAGGTATCCAGGAATCCGGCAAACGATTCGGTAGAGGTGTTCATCACAGCACCGACCAGGTCGGCTCCACGCATGAACTCCAGATTCAACTGCTTCGCGGCGTCGATTGCCTTGATGCGGTCGGTACCGAACTGAAACCACTTGCCGTCGGTTGGCCGGCGGTAGCGATAAGTCGAGCGCCGCGCATCGAAGTACAGGTTCTGCGGAAGGCTCTTGTTCGCAGTGTTGCGCGGCCGTGGTGCCATCATGCAGCTCCTTTCAATACCATCGCCACCAGGTCGTTGCCGTCCGAGCGGGTGAATGCGGTCCAGTCAACGTACCAGAGTTTCCCGATCTGCTCGCCGGGGACTATGCCGTTGCGGATGTGGTTGCGAATTGCCTGGGGGCATTGCGGGGTTCCGTTTTCGCCCCAGCGCCGGCGCTGAAACTCGCTGATCTTGATCAGTTCTTTTTTCATTGGATGCTCCATGCCGCGCGTGGCGGCAGAGGGTGGGTGTTTGGAATTCTGATGAAGGGCGTGAGGCACGCTTTGAAGGTGAGCTACGGTTTATTGGTTCACCTCGCCAGTTGCGTTGCACAGCTCCCCTCCTGAAGTGACTGGTGAGGTGAACCCTTACCGCCGCGGCCCCTTGTATATGAGCCAGAGCATGTAGAGCGGCGCTGCTATTGGGATGGCCTTGGGGTCATCTCGCTGGATTTTTCGGTCAGCTTCCATTTGGTGTTGTTGCTCTGGCTGTGATCGGCCTCGACAAACCCATCACGTTTCATCCTCTCCAGTTCCCGGCGAATCTCGGGGGTGTCGTGGGCGCCGGAGACGTGAAACTTGAACCACCAGATGGGAAACCAGCCGCGGACACATTTCTCGTTCTTTCGCATGTACTCGATGATCCGCTCTCGCAAGGACGCGGCAATTTCTTCAGGCATGACTTCGTCCTTGCCGCTATAGCGGCTATCAAATCCACATCAGGGAGAGGTATCGTTGCCGCCATAAAAAAATGGAGGTGGGGGATGGTCGTACACGGAGTTGAATACTGGTTTTGCTGTGCTTCAAGCGTTGTCGAAGGTCACGATGGCCTTGCGATGGAATGCTGGAGAGATAACAACGGCCCGTTGTTTGAAATCTTTCGAAACGACGAAACGCTTCGTTTTGAGGTGACCCTGTTCGCTGAGAATGTTCCGCTTGAACTGCTTGAGTACGCGGTCCCGATTGCCCGAGAGTGGTTAGGAGATTTTGTACCCTATCCCTGACGTCGAGTATTTGCCGCTATCGCCACTGACTTTGAAGGGGGAGGGAATTAGTGCTGGGCGTGAGTTGCGTTCCAGCGCTCGAAGGCTTCCTGCGTGGTGTCGGCAACTATCTTTTCGTCGCACTGGTAGCAGCTCGCTACGCCGCCGGACGCGCCGACATCTCGGTGACCTTGCGTACATGGGTTCATGTGCCAGTCGTCATCCTTTTCGGGATCTGCGTCAGCGGCCTCGACAACCAGCGTCTTCCCACAGGAGTGGCAGAATTGCATGCCGTTCTCTGTCGGTCCGTCCTCATGAAAGGACCAGGCCACACCGCAGTCGCTGTTCCAGATTCCGGAGTCGTCCTCTTGGCTCCACTCGCACGTGCCCTCGCGGTCATCAAGTCGCTGATCCGCTGCGTTCAGGTGCTGCTGCAAGGCGTCACGCTCGCTGCGAAACTGATTGATGTTGTCCTGTGCCTGATCAACGATTTGCTGTGCTTCGTACTTGTCGATTCAATTGCCGATGTCCTTGGCCTTAACTACGCGCTTGCCGTCGGGCGAGTGCAGTAAGCCGTAGTGCTTGAGTGAGCAGATTTTGTCCCAGTACTCCATGCCCTGACGCGGCGTGGTGACTGAGTTGGATTGGTTTTCTGTGGGCATGGGGGGACCTCGTCGGTATAGTCGATATCCATTAATAATGGGGGCGACAAAATGGCGGACAGTCTTTTTCATTACACAGACGTTGGCGCTGTGAAATCTATTCTAGAGAATCGAGAATTTTGGCTGACCGACATACGGTTTTTAAACGATTCTCAGGAATTAAATGATGGCGTAGTGTTTATACTTGACGCCCTTTCAGAGTTGAAGAAGGGTGCGGAGAGCGGCGATTCGTTTATTCTTCAAGCTATAAATGAGTTGAGTTTTGCATTCGATAGTCATATGTCAGATTGGATTGATAATCAACCTACGTTTGTCTGTTCGTTCAGTGAGTCGGTCGACCAGCTTAGTCAATGGAGAGCTTATGGGTCTTATGCGATAGAGTTTGATAGTGATCTACTTTTGGGAGATGTTGAACTTTTTGACTGTGTGTATGATCGAGAGTTAAAGATTAAAATAGCTGCTGAAGATGTCAGTCAGTCGGTGCAAGGACTCGCACGAGACTTTAAGGAATTTGGCGATGAAATCCAAGAAGATTCCTTGATTCACCTATCTACTCTCGTGAGAACCGCGTCTACATTCAAAGATAAAAATTTTTATGAAGAGCATGAGGTTCGATGTGCCATTGACTTATCGATACCAAGCTCGGATTTAAAATTTCGCCAGCGGGGAAGCTTATTGATTCCATATACTACTGTTAAATTTGCATTTGAATGTATTAAAGCAATTCACATTGGGCCTATGCGCGACCAAGACCTCGCCTATACTGCGATGAAGGCATTTGTTTCAAATATAGAACACGAGGGCTTGAAGCAGGGATGGGGTAACAGTCGCCAAATAAAAGTAGTTAAATCCAACATTCCTTACAGGGCGCCCTGATCCCGCCTCTTTAAGCGGCCAGTCGTTGGTAAAGCTCGATGACGTCGACGGCATTGGCCCTGACCAGGGCTTCCGCTTCATCGGGACAGACGCTGTTGCCGATCAGCCGGACCTGATCCGTCTTTCGCCGGGGCATGCCCGGGGGGAGGGTGGTAAGGGATCAGCTACAGTTCAGCGAACAATAATGGAGGTGAGTTATGCGATGCTTTGTTTGTGATGAGCCAGCGACGGATATCCCTGATGTTCAAGAAGGCCGGCTGGTGGATTGTGCGGGCTGCGGCTGGTATCGCATCTCTGGAACTGCGCTTCAATTGATGCGTAACAACGTTCGAGTTTTCAACGTACCCAGGAGCAAGGACTGGCTCCGGAGTCAGAGGGAACGTGGAACATTGCAACCGCTTATTGAGGCGCAAAACAATCTGTGGGACTGATCAACCCAGACCGTCGAGCTGCCGCAGAATCCGCATCCCGACCCAGCGCACGACAGTGACCGCCTTGCTGTTCCCGATCGCCCTGTAGCGCGGGCCGTCAGGGCAATCGCTTGCTGGCTTGCCGCGGAATAGGTGAGAGCAACTATTAATGCAATTGCTCTCATATGTAGATTACGACTGTGGTTCGATGCTAAAGATGTGAGCTTTAAGCTTTTCGTTCTTTTTATGGCCGTTCTCGCCATGGTGAATTTCACGATGGCAAGTTGGGCAAATCGCCCCAATGTATCGAGGGTGATCCAGGCCTCCATCGGAAAGTCGATTGATGTGGTGGGGTTCGAGATAAGGTGAACCATTTTTCTTTTTGAATGGTGCGTCCTCGTTGCAGCTCTCGCATTTTCCGAGTGCCCTTTTCAACACATAGTCCGCTATGCGTTTACTACGACGATAAACTGTCCTAAGAGCGGATCCCTTGCCTGCGCTTGCACCAGCTTTTGCAGCAGCTAGAGCTAGTCGCCTTGCCTCGGCCAGCGTCATGCTCGGATCCAAATCATCATCATCCTCCTCATCATCAGCGATGTATTGAAGGTCGATTTCTAGCCCCATAGGAAACAAGTTAAAAATGACTACTTTTCGATCATTCCCTTTCTTGTCTGGCCCACGGCCCCACTCATGATTCGCGCAATAAAACTCTCCCAGATAGCGTTGACCCTGGCTTTTTCCTAACGACTCGAATAGGTGAAGAGCCTTACCTTTTACGGCGTGTTCGAGAATCGCAAGGTTTCCATTGGTGAGTGTCATATCGCCGGTTTGGCCTTCACCCGTGTAGGCAAAAACCCCATTTTCATCACGCGTGTCCGTATACCCATACTGTTCGCCTGAGTTCCCAGTGAAAATAAAGATCGCCGGAGACCGTGCTGATGCTGAGATTCCGTTCCGGTGGCTGCCACCAAATAACTTATGTATTTCTGTTTGCCTGTCGTAAACCTGGCCAATCACAAACCGAAGTTCTGGCTCAGATGTTCGTGGAAGGTCAACGATCATGAACCCGTGACGCTCCAGGTATCCGTTTGTAGGCTTTCCACCAGAGAAGTCACCTACCGGAGTGCCTGTAGCCAGAGAAACGATCTTCTTCGGGGGGTAAAGTTGGTTGTTCGCGCTAATCGCATAGCGTTGAGCTTGATTGTCCATCCAGTCCTTCCACTTTGGCCTGTGCCGAAACTTCTCGTCGAACAGTTTTAGCGCGCGTTCAAGCTTTTCTTTTTTGACGGTAGGTAATTTCAAAGTGACTTCCTTGTGGACGGGGCATTCACCGGGTGATGAATGCTCACCTGCCGAGCAATTTCGTGCAATAGCGAAATGGTAGCTTATCGCGGTGAGCCAGGCGGTTCAGGTGCCCAGTCGATGCCGAGCCATGCTCGCAGCGCCAATGCCGCTGCAGACGTTCCCGCATTTGATGGGTGAGAAGGCGGCTTTGCCGGCTGGCGTGATTCGTTGAAGTGGAGTATTTGTGTCCGACTCGGCATGAAGTTGGACTTAGGAGTTGGGTATGGGAAAAAAGCTGGAGTTGTGGGGTGGCATAGGTACTGTTGTTTATTTGCTATTAATTTCAGTAACCGTGGGATTTAAGTTTCAAGAATTTCAAGATCTTAAGCTTAATGAATTAGGAGACTTCCTAGCGGGTGTATTTGGTCCTATAGCTTTCCTATGGTTGGTGCTCGGATTTCTGCAGCAAGGTAGGGAACTAAAGTTGAGTTCAGATGCTTTGCAACTTCAGGCGGTGGAATTGCAGAACTCGGTAGAGCAACAAAAGGAAATGGTGTCGGTGGCAAGAGAGCAAGTTTCAGCCGAGTTAGAACAGATCAGGATAGAACGCGACCGTCGACTCGCGGCATTGGAGCCGATTTTTGCATTTAGGGAGGTCTACGGCTATTTGCAAAATGATGAGTATCTTTTTGTTGGTAGCATAACTAATGCTGGAAACAAAATTACTGATTTAAGTATCTCTGTTGACAATGCAGCATACAGGCTTCCTCATGCTTATTTTTCTTCACTTCTCCATGGGGTAGCGGTAAATTTTCATCTGTATTTAAGCAGTCTTGATGAGCATTCTGAGGTTGTTTTTACATTTAACTATAAAAATGATGAAGGGGCTTATGGCTCTCAGTCATTTAAGATGGTTCCGATTCCACCAGAGCCAAATCGGGGGCCTGGCTTACTTCGCGTATAGAATTGATGGGTAGGCTGGCGTGATTCGTTGAAGTGGGGTATTTCTGTTCGACCCGGCCCGGTACGGAGCCGGATCAAGGAGCTGTGATGAGCGAGTTTGAAGTTTTCTCTTTTGCCAAGAAGATGACCGATGCGGTCGGAACACTACGCGATGCGGGTCATCTTGTTCCCGCAGTGATGCTTACATACGCAGGCATCGACCAGATGGCTTGGCTATCGATTCCTCAAGAGCGCTCATCTGCAAAGGATTTCAAGGCTTGGGTGGAGGGATACATGCTTTCCAAGAATCCGATGGCTTGCACAGCAAGTGAGCTTTGGGAGGCTCGTAACGGTCTGCTACACACAGGGACTGCTGAATCCTCTGCCAATCAGAACGACAGCTCTATTCGCAAAATCCTTTACACCTATGGCAGTGCACACTGTGCTTCCAATAGCTCAAACGATACTGTGTTCATAAAGGCCGAAGACCTGATAGTTGGGTATCTGACAGGGGTGCTTTGGTTTATGGAAGACCTGAAAGCAGAACCGGCCAAGCTTCAATCTGCGTTGGAGAAACTGAAACGAACGCTTACTTCGCGCGGATTACCGTCTGATTGATCCATGTGATGGATTAATGATTTCGTCGTCTGGCTCGCCTGGATCTTTTGCCAGGGCGCGGAGGCTCTGGGTGCGGAATGACTGCGACACCTTTTCGGATATCTCGTAGGGTGTCGTGACACTCCGCAGCATCCACGCGGCAGTCTCGAAGTCGGCGGCAATCACATTGCGCAGGAGGTTTTGATACAGCTCCTGCTGGTTGTTGAAGCCGTGTTCTTTCATCAGGCGCTTGAGGTCCGACATGAACACGCCTGCCACCTCAATCTTGAATACGCCGATTCCCTTCGCTGCATCGTCCGTAGCTTTCTTCTCGCGCTTCCTGCGCTGCTTCATGGCTTCCGCCGTCGGCTCCTGCTGTTCCTCGGCCATAGACTGCCTCTTCAATTCCGTGGGCTGGTAGATCCAGCCATGTCTGTCGTCGGCGCTGGCGCACTTGGTTGCTGATGCGTCTCATGCTGCCCTCTGCTGATTCCATACACCTACGGCGTCAAACACACGAGCCGCCTGTTCTTCTGTCAGCGAGACCTCGGCAGGAATGGCAATCCAGCCCGAAGCGACCCGATGATTTGGATTGCTTTCGGCGACCAGGGCTTTGTAGGTGTCCTCGATCACGTCTTCGAGGTGGGCGGCCAGATAGTTGCCTTGAGGGGCGACCTCTACCGATTTGGTGTAGCGGTGGCCGCGCTGATCGCGGCACTGGACGCTGATATAGATCGTCCAGCGATGGGCAAAGTCGCAGACGGCTTCGGCCATGCGTTGTCCTGGCGGGATGCTCTTGCAGCTCTTCCGATTGAGCATCCCTTGGCGTCCGGTGGGGTCGATGTGGACCACCGCGACGTGATTGGAATTGAGCAGTGCCCGGCTCGCTCGCTCTATCCGGGTACGCATGTTGTTGGGCTTTCGCTTTTTCATTGCGTCACCGCAATCTGGCGATTGGCCTTTGCTTCAAACTGCATGGCGAGTTCGTGAGCGGCCTTGTAGTCGTTACGGAAGGCGCGAGTCTTGCCGGTGGTGCGGTCTTTAATCTGATACATGCCGAAGCTTCCGCCGGCGACTTGGTAACGCACTGGTTTGTCTAGGGCTCGTCGATCAACACGACTGTAGAACCCGGAGCGGGCGGCCTTTGTTCGTTGCAGCAGTTCACCGACCTCATCGATGCGCTCTTGAAATGATGGATGCATGGTTGATTCCTCGGAGTAGGTTAGGTGTACTCATCAGCACCCTGGCCACCTGCTGCTGGCCATTGGGCAGGGAAGGGGGCTGATTGATAAAAGGCTGGCGTAAAAAAGCCCGATCGAAACCGGGCTATTGTTTGCGTCACGAAGACCCGCTTAAGTGATCGCTGGTGTTGCCATCGGGAGCGTCGATAGGCCCGCCTGAATGCGCTGCGTGATTTCTTCTCGATGCACAGCGACATCCTTGGGCGCGCTTGTCCCGATGCGTACCTGTTGGCCGTTCACACCCAGTACGGTGATCGTGATGTCATTGCCTATGTTGATGCTTTCACCTGCTTTACGAGTCAAAATCAGCATTGTCCATTTCCTTGCATTAGTTGGTTTCCCAATGCCGCCTTGTAAGAAGCGGCATCAGTGAAACGTCACTGCATTACGCGGATTTCATTGCGAGGGAACCACGCTCCGTCAACCTGAACCATGCAGCCAACAAAGGCGGCGTAGCGGGTCTCTCGGTCAGTCTGGACGCCGTAGTAGGAGCAAGTGGCCCGAGATGCTAGGTTGCTCAGCAACATGCCGCCGGCGATCAGTGCCAGCAGGGTCAGCAGAACTTTTGTCGCGGGCTTCATGCCTCGATGCCGTAGTCAGCTAGGCGCAGACCGAAATGCATGCCTATTTCCTTCAGCACCACCAACTCCGCTGGCTCGATCAGACCATCAGCTTGGGCAACGGCAAGAATGTTGACGAAGGCTTCCTCCGCGTCGGCCGGAACGTTTTTGATGTCGGCCAGTTCACGCTTGATCGCCAATCGACCTACTTGGAAGTTGGCGTTCAACTGGCCTGTGAAGCGATTGATGGTTTCGGTGATCTCGCTGCCGAAGTGCGTCAAATTCGGGTTGGAGCGGATCAACTCATCCAGCTTGGAAACCTCGCTGGCTTCAATCTCACCATCAGCTGCAGCGACCAATAGGCCGCCGCCGACAATGGCCTGCATCAAGTCGCGGTTAACGACCTTCTTCATTTCGGCCTGGGCGTTGCCGACTTGCTTTCCGAAAAGCTTTTTCATTCCGAACATGGTGTTTCCTCATTGCAGGGGAGGGGATTTCCCACATAGCCCTGCTGGCAAGGCTATGAAGTGAAATCTGATTGGGCTGTCAGCGGGACTCAGATACGGCGCACTTAGGTGGGAGTCGCCCACGCCGGGTGCGTTAGTCTTTTTGCTGGTGACAGCCTTGTATCGGTGAGGTTGTTAAAGAGCGGCGGGAGATCCCGCGTCGCCGGTCTATTTCGTGGCAACGACTTAAATATCTCCTGCGGAGCTATTGAAGTCAACTCCACGGGAGATAAATATTCCTATGGCCATAAAAAAAACCCGCATTGCGCGAGTTTTTATGGCGATCAAATATTGGCAGGCAGTCTCCAGGAGACACGGATGGCGTCGTCTTCTTCTGGGCTCAACGTTACGTCTTCGGTATCGGCTATGTCCTCAAGGAGTCGCTTCCAATCTTGTGGGCATTCATCTGAGGTTTTACGAATGACGGCTGTCTTTCGTTTCTGAGCGGTTGGGGCGCTAATGATTTTTTGGATGCGGAGACCGAGAAGCTCAAATGAGTCCGGCAATGTTGGTTTGTTTTGTGGTTTTGCCATAGCACTGCTCCATTTGTGTATGGATCTACACTGAGCGGTTTGCCTTGATAGTGCTAAATATTAATGATTAAAAACAATCATTTAATAAAAAACCCGCTGTTGGCGGGCTTTAGGAGGGAGGGATCCAGGGGGGCAAATTGAGCGGATCAGATTTAGATTCTGCCCAATACTTTACTTGGGGCAAGGATTGCCCCTACGTAATGAATATTCTCGATATCAGACCGAGCGATCGTCAGTCGTTCACCGTATGCCGTGTTTATCGACATGAGGCTGACTTCTTCATCGGTTTCGAAGAGAAGTTCCTTGACCATGCTTTGGCCATCGGTAGTGGTGATCATCACATACTCACCTGGCACTAGGCGGTGATTGGGCTCGCAAACGGCGATCCAACCACTACGAATTGCCGGAGCCATCGAATCACCCTTAAGTCGGAGTGCATAGGCGTCCTCATCTCTGGAGTAGGTCTCAACCCAGCCAGCAGCCTGGTCAAGACTTGTCCAGTAGCCTTCGTGACCGAGTTGCGCTGTTCCAACAATATCGATTCGACGAGGAGAGCTGGTAATTGGCGGGCCTGGTTCGACGTTTGACTGCAATGATTCGACTGATGGAACAGCATTGGCAGCAATCGCTAAATCAGAGATTTCTTTTGCGATCCGGGGGCTAAACCGCTCTACGGGTATGCCAAGCATTTTAGCTATCTCAGCTGCCATTTCCTTGTTGAGCGCACGGTTACCATTCAAGTGACTGCTAAGCGTGCCTTGGCTCATGCCTACGGAGAGCGCGATCTCTTCTTGAGTCAGCTTCTCACCTTTAGGGGCACGCGCATTGTAGGAAGCCAGCTCCGCTTTTAATGCGGCGCACTCCGTCTTTTCCCAGTCAAGTAATGGTCGTCTGTCATTTTTCATTTCCGAAGAATATTCCCGGTGGAGATACATTGCCATCTCCTTTGGAGTTGATTAAAAAAGCTCCATGGGAGATATTATCGCCTCAGATACACCACCGGAGATCGGACAGTGCGTCAAATCACCCTCAGCCAATTTGCTACCGAGAAGGGGCAGACCAAGGCCGGAAATTTGTTAGGCATGACCCAAAGTTCAGTAAATAAAGCTCTGCAGGCAGGGCGTGACGTATTTGTTACGGAGCACGCAGATGGCTCTTTCACCGCTGAAGAGCTCAGACCATTCCCGGTCCAAAGCGCCAAAAGGTCGCGTCGCCGGATGCTGCCCATTTCATGAGCAAACTTTGAGCGCAACGGCGCCGAGAGAAAACTAGACGATGAAATCGCCAGTGCTAGACACCCGTCGCAAAGCAGTCATTGCCTCCGCCAATGCATTCCCTGGTGGACTTGTATACGCCTCTGACTTTCTTGGCGAGGAGAATCTCAAGCGTTTCAAGAACCGGATTTACGAGTCAGCAGGCGTCAAGCCCCTCACCGACGATGAGGTCTGCACGCTTGAGACAGAAGCCAAAACCACCTTCTTGCCGGACTACATCTGCGCGATGTACGGCGGCGTTTTTGTTCGCCTGCCTGAGGTTGGCGATCTGGACAACGTAGACATGCACCAGCGCTCGTTGCGTACCTCTGTGAAGCGTGGTCGGGTTGACCAGTTTCTTGCCCTGGCGCTGGAGGACGGTGAAATCACTGCTGCGGAAGCCGCAGAAATTCTGGCCTTGCACGCCAAGCACTTGGCTGCCCGGCACGAGGAGGTGACCGCACTGATTGAGCTGCACAAATCGAAACGCCCAGCCCCACCGCCAAGCGGGAAGGGTTGATATGCAGTTCACGATCACGATCAACCAGGTGAAAGCGCTGGAGTGGGGGTTGAACTCGCAACAGGCGCTGCTGTTTTCCTTTGTCTACGAGTGCCCCAGCTGGGCAAGGCCAATCAAGACCGATAAGGGGATTTTCTTTGCATTGAGCAAGGGGAAAATCGTCGAGGAATTGCCCCTGCTCACCGACAAACCAGATACCGCGTACCGACTTCTCAAAGGGCTCGAGACCGCAGGGCTGATCGAACTATCCCACACGGCAAACATCAGTTTGTTTCGTTTGACCGAGAAGGCCAAAGAGTGGAATCGCAAGTTGGACGGGTCGGAAAAATATCCGACCTCTGAGGTGTGTGAGGGTCGGAAAAAAATCCGATCTACCTCGGAAAAATCTCCGAGTAAGGTCGGAAAAATATCCGAACAGGGTCGGAAAAAAATCCGAGGAGGGTCGGAAATATTTCCGACAAATCAGGGTACCAGTAATCAGGGTACCAATCAGGTAACCAGTAATCAGGAGAAACAGGGCGCTAACGCGCCAGGAAAGTCACCAAAGTTTGACCCGTTGTTGGCCAAGCCGGAAAACGTCAGCGTTGAGGTTTGGTCCGACTGGTGTCAGCACCGCAAGGAAATCCACAAACCCCTCACCGCCAAGAGTTGTGAACAACAGGCCAAGGCTTTGGCGAGCCATCCAACCCCCGATTCTGTGCTGACCCTTTCGATCAGCAACGGATGGACCGGGATCTTCCCCGACAAAACGGTCAACCCCGCACATCCACCTCCGGCCAGCCGACACTCCGGCTTCGACACTCGCGATTACAAGGCCGGCACCAAGGAGAACGCCAATGGCACTTTCCGTCTCTAACTTCGGCGCTCAAATGGACCGCAAATTCGGTGTCATCGGCCGTCAGCCGGCGAGCTGCCTGGATCATGGCGGTTACTCGGCGGTCATTCTCAGGGACGGCAGCCTGTCTGGTTGCCCCATCTGCGCGAGCAACAAGCGCGACATGCAAGAGCTCGAGCGCAAGCGCTGTCAGTTTCGGATAGTTCAGCACTCAAGCGCCCGGATTCCGAAGCGTTTCGCGGAAAAGACATTCGCCGATTTCGTCGTGTCGAATCCGGCCCAGCAGATTGCCCTGGATGCGTGCAGCGACTACGTCGACAACTTTTCGAAGCATCGCCGGGAAGGGCGCTGCATGTTGCTGTTGGGGAAGGTCGGTACCGGCAAGACCCACCTGGCCATTGCCTCGGCCAGTCATCTGATCAACGAATGCATGGTCAAGGCGATTTACCGCACGGTGGGCACGCTCATCGGCGAGATTCGTGCGACGTTCAATGATCGCTCAGGCGAGTCCGAAGCACACATCTTGCGTGAGGTGATTGGCGCGGACCTGCTGGTGCTCGATGAAGTCGGTGCAACCAAGCAGAGCGAGTTCGAGCTGGCCACTCTGTTCAGCATCATCAATGGTCGTTACGAGCAATGCCGTCCGACGATCATCGTCAGCAACCTGTCTCCCACCGAACTGAACGACGCCATTGGTGCGCGTTGTGTCGACCGCATCCGCGAAAACGGCTGCATCGGCGTGGCATTCGAGTGGGAATCTCAACGCGGTAAGGAGGGCTTCTGATGAACGCCGCCAAGCAACAAAACATGCTCGCCGGGCAATCGTCGCTCGCCCGCAAAGTATTTCAAGTCGTGCCAATCCAGGAGCGCTGGAGTGCTCACGATATTTTCAATTCGTTGATGGTTGCCGAAACCACGGGTGCCCAGTTTCCGGCCATACGTCGTGGTCTTGGCGAGTTGAAGGACGCAGGCCTCATTCGCGAACCCGTTAACGGACACTTCCAGCGTACCGCCATCACCATCACGCCCCAGAGAGAACAGAACATGTCGAAAGAAACCAAGCCGGCCGTGGCTACCACCAAGAAACTAGAGGGTAGCGCTCTGGATACATTGGCGGTGCTGTCCGGCGAGGTAATCAGCTTTGCCGAGGAGGTCGGTCAGCGCATGAAGAAGCTCGCCGCGCGTATCGAGGAAGTGGCTCTTTCGGTTGAGACAGAGCGTGAGGTCAACGCTGAAGCACTCGACAATTTCAAGCTGCTGCAATCTCTGCTGAAGGGGGGCTAATGGACCAGTGCATGGGGATTTTTTTGGAGATACCTGATCGCCGCTTGGCTATTCCGGATCCGGCGAACTATCGGTTTGCCGTGTTCTGCTGCTCTTTCAAAATGGACTTGGGCAGCACTCCCGATCATGCATTGGCGTTGTTCGTTGACCAGGCAATGGCTGAGCGCTACGGCGCCTGGATGTGGCCTACCACGTTCGAGGTTGTTGACCTTGAAGAGTCTACTGGTGCCCGAGTATGACGGCCTTGGTGAAAACCCTGACGGTGAAGCTGTCGGACGCCGAGATCGATCGAAACGCCAAGAAGCTGCACGTCCGCGATCTGCGCGATGCCAGTCACCCGGCGTTGCACTTTCGATTCGCGAAAAACCGTGCACGCGGTTCTTGGTATCTGCTGAACAAGCGCGCCTGGCATCGTATTGGTGGATTTCCGGAGCTGAGCACCAAGCAGGTGGTTGCGGCTCTGCCAACTGTCCGCCTGCGGGTTGCTGCCGAAGAAGGCTCGGCCCTTTCCAAGTGGCTCACTGCCGGAGAGCTGATTGGGTGGTACGCCGAGCGCATGGCGCGTGATCGCAACCTGTCCAGCAAGCGCAAGAAGACCGGCGCTTCGATGATCAAGTGCCACCTGATTCCGCGCCTCGGCGACCTGCCGTTGGCCGCCATCGACAAGGCGACCCTCGACAGCCAGCTCATGTGGCCATTGCAGGCAAGCATTTCCATCGACTACGTGCGCTCGGTGTTTCAACTGCTGGCCCTGGCCTTCCGTCAAGCGTTCAAGCTGGGTCACATCTCGTTCAACCCGATGGCGAGCATCAGGTTCAACGACTTCTCCAAGGCGAAGGTTGGGATCAAGCCGTCTCGCTTGCGCGGCGTGCAGCTGCAAGGGCTGCTGGTGCAACTGGCTGACGTCATGGTGATGACGCCACTGGATGCCATGCTTGCGCTGATGATGCTTTGCCACGGCACGCGGATCGGCGAAACCCGACAGGCGCGCTGGTCGCATATCTGCCTGGCGGAAGGTGAGTGGTTCATTCCCGCCGAGCACACAAAAACCGGTGTAGAGCATCACCTACCGC
Organism: Pseudomonas sp. FW305-70; assembly: GCF_058783925.1. Classification (NCBI taxonomy): domain Bacteria; kingdom Pseudomonadati; phylum Pseudomonadota; class Gammaproteobacteria; order Pseudomonadales; family Pseudomonadaceae; genus Pseudomonas; species Pseudomonas sp. FW305-70. The sequence goes on along the minus strand of NZ_JBYSYZ010000022.1, from coordinate 23,054 downwards.
TGACGGATCAAACGCGTGCCTTGTTGATCCAGTACCGCGAGATCCAGTCCACCCGTGGTTATGACGGCCAATACCTATTCCCGGCGCGCAATGGCAAAGCGCTGAGCGAAGGGCAGGCCAGTGCGGTGTTCACCCGCCTTGGCAAAGGCGAGTGGACTAGTCACGACTTACGCAAGTTGGCTCGCACCGGCTGGGCAGACATTGGTATTGACCACTTGATTGGTGAGCTACTCATCAACCACGCGATGGGGCACAACGTGAAAGTGTACATCCAGTCCGACGTGATGAGTCGCAAGCGTGATGCCTTAACGAGGTGGCACTACATGCTAGACAGTCGCGGCTTCAAGCGTATTCACGGGCAGACAGGCGTTAGATTTGGAGATTCCGGTATTGCGCTGGAAGCCTTACAGGGCAAGGGCTGCAAGGCTATTCAAGAATCAACCATAGGCGAGGATTCAAAACATGCAGAAAGGGCAGGGGCTTGGCTTTAAGAGGCAGCGTATCGAGCTAGAGCCTTGCCCGATCTGTAAGGGGAAAGCGGTAGTGAAAGGGCTGTTTTATGAGTTGATTTGTACTGCTTGCAACGGTTCAGGTTGGGTTATTCGGGGCAGCAGGTTGGTGCTTTCTTCGGATGAGTTAGTTACCCAGTTGAGCTTCAAATTGCAGCAGGCTCAGCGCGAAATTGAGGTGTTGAAGCGTGGGCCATCGATAACAGGCCCGGCCACGTACTACCAACAGAACAACCGTCGCGGTGCCGGCGGATCGAATTTCACCGGGGACTGAGGGGTAACTACACATGATGATTCGAAAACCAGCGCTGCATCCATTAGGCGAAACGGAATACCTTCTAGAGCAATGGGGATGGTGGCGTATGGATGGAAGGGGAATCCCCAGCTATGCCTCGCCCATGTTGGCACTGATGCGCGATGCAATGCCGTCGCCTGCCAAGTCGTACTGCATCACCGACGAGCTTGCCTGTGTCGTGGATGCCGCGTTGGCTCGCTTGTGTAAACGTGATCAGCAGATGGGGGATATTGTCTGGCTGTACTTCGGGGCGAAATGGCCGGCAGTTCGGGTCGGTCGGTATCACCACGTGAGCGAGGGGAAAGCTCGGGAGCTAATGAAGGCCGGAGTAGCTTGGATTGATTGCGTTCTCGAGAGTATCAAAGATGGGGGGGCGACAAGATATACGGGAAAGCATTCTGATAGCCCATTCTTAGGGACTGTCGAAATCACAGCTGGTAATTGCACCGACTTGCCCCCCAAATGCATACCACCTGACCAGGCATTGCATCAGTATTGACTATCTTTTGCGGAGGCTTGAGTGGCCACGTCTTAGTGACGAGCAGCCGCATTCGACCCAGGCTTTGTGAAAACGTTTTAGAGCAAGGTTGGCAGTTGAGATCGGAACGAAAATCGTGCTTCTACGTAAAATCTCGGGCTGCCTGAGAACCAACGCCGACAGATTTTACGTAGCAACGCAGACTTCAAGACGATGCTTGCGTTTTTACACAGCCTGGACCCGAAGTTGCCGTTCACTACCCGCCGCGAGTCCCCCAATGTTGCCGGTCGTATGTCCACATATCATCGCGGGTGGGGGGCAAAAAAGATTCCTTCATCGGGAGCCTTGACTCGTGGGTCGTCACGACTAATCTGAAATGGATCCATAGTTTTTAAGCCTACTGGAATTGAATAATCGAGAATTGTGAGCAGCTAACAAGGTACTTATCTGGAGTATTTCAGCATGTCAGACCAATTAACTCAGCAACTGAAAGATATTCTTGCACTTCGCACTGCGATCCGCTCTCAGCCGAGATTACAGTTGGAAATAAGAGCCGCTCTCTCAAGACTCTTTAGAGAATATAAGGTGAAAGTTGAAGACCATACGCTCGGCAGCCTAATTCTTGCAATATATCCCGAATTGAATTCAACCGACGTAACTGTTGGTGACCTTCCCATTCCAAACCTCGGACCGGCACCTCGGTAATGAACCCGGTTAATCTCTTGTCCTCGCTCGAGCCAAGCATCTGTGATGCTTGGTTGAAGGTGCTTAAAAAAGCGTCAAATTGGAGAGGTGCGGAGGTTATACAGCTTGCTGAGGCAAGTGAAATATGGAGTGGCGTAAAGTCCTCACATAGAAATGCAGATGTTCTTCAACGCAAGAACAACCTTCGTATTTACGGCGAATTTGACAAGATACTTTCAGATATTGCTTTTGAGTTTTTATCAAAGCTCGAAAAGCAATCAAGGCTGAGCATAAATGGAACTCAGTTAGTTAGATATCGTCCGGGTGGTTTTTTTACTCCGCATCGCGATAATAATAGTATTATTGAAGATCGTATTTTCACCATTATAATTTATCTGAATGATGATTTTGTTGGTGGCGAGACATGCCTTGATGAACTGGGAGACGTTATCATACCAATAAAAGGTCGAGTGCTAATATTTGCATCTGATATTATTCATTCAGCAAGGCCGGTAAGTTCTGGGATTAAGTACGTTGTTGTTGCATGGTTGACAATTCCGCAGATACATTGGATTTGATTGCAGGAGATGATGGAATTGCTTACTAAATATCCTGAATTTATCGAGAGATATAGTGTAACTGGATTTCCAGAGGTAATTGTAGCTCGGGCTATTTTAAATTCTGCCACTATCCTTAAAGCAGAGGAGCATTATTCACAACAGTTACTTTCTGGAAATTTTCAGGTTGATAGGCTCCACCAGCTTGACAGGCTCTATTTTAGGGATGACAGCTTCGGGCTAATTTTGCTCAGGGAGATAGAGCCACTTGCGAGCGAGATTATCGGCGTACGACTTAATTCGCTGTACTCCTTTGCCAGCTACTATCGCCGAGGGGCAAACTTGTTACGTCATTATGACAGAGATGAGTGCGAGCTTACGGTGGGGTTTCGTCTTTTCGATTCAACAGTGGACAGTGATAGTTCGAAGCCATATCTTTCGTTTGGTAGCCCAACCGAATCTACCGACGTGATAATGACATCAGTCGATGCCGCAATGTTCTACGGTGCTATCACACCGCATTGGCGCGCACAACTCAATGAAGACTACCTCTGTACACTATTACTCCATTACAGAGCCAGACTCTCCTGAAAGTCTCAGGGCTCGGACGTTATTGAATAATGACCTTATGATACTTGATCTTGTGAAGGCCCAAGCAGCTTCTACACGCATCGCGCTAGGGAGAATGCTCCCAGCACCGTTTCACCCATTGATAGCCATTAATAGCTTCAATCCGGAATGGATTGGGGGCAGAGATGTTTACCAGACTCTAACGTCCGCTCCTGGTCGTTATCAGCCGTTATGAATGTCTCATGCACACCGGTGAATATGACTGGTCAAGTGATGTCGATTTCGCAAGCAAAATAGGATTTTCCGAATACCTATAAAAACAGTTGTCCATATGGAATAGCTCTGCTTTTATAGCAACGTGTTCAGCTGTACAGCGCGACACCATAGAAGCGCTCGACCATTGCGTCGGGCTTTTTATTTGCTGCTCCAAAGCCTCGCCATTGTGCGGGGCTTCTTTGTTTTTGGAATTCCCATCAGCGAAGAGCGCCACCTTTTGATACCTCAACTCCCTATCGGGAACGCGCCGAGATGTTGTCCATGCCGGATAAACCAGATACCTGGGCCATTGTTTTCACGTGGCTGAGTCAGCACTCGCAGACGATTTTGGCGGCACTTCTGTCATTGTGCATGACCGTGCTGCGAGTGTTTTACTCCGGCGGCACCTGGAAGGATGCACTTATCGAGGGCCCCATGTGCGTCCTGCTATCCCTGAGCATTATCTGGGGTTTTGAGCTGATGGGCTTATCGCCGTCGTTGGCCCAGCCGGTCGGTATTTGGGTCGGTTTCCTTGGGGTAAAGAAAATCGCCCACTGGGCAGATCGGATTGCTGAAAGCAAATTTTCCAAATCAGATTCGACCCAGTGAAGCTATGTCCTTGGGTGCTACCTCTTGTGCTCCTGACGGCTTATACCTTTACGGGCCACATCCATTGTGGTGAGTCGCCTGCATGTCAGCCTTTCACCGCTCAATAATTCAATCGTGAGTTTTAGATAATGGCCTACACCCAATATGACACTGTCGTCACCAACACTCCCGAAGAGCTGGTGGCCAAACTGGCACAGGCCATTACTGATGGCTGGCAGCCGTATGGAAGTCCTGTCTCCATCACGGAAGGCTTTCAAGTGCTTCAGGCTGTGGTCAAGGGAACGAGCAATACCAGTGGTGCGCCAGGCGACATCACCTCGGACAACATTACGGACGCCTCGGATGTCGGCAAGGCGGTGCTGGTGAGCGTCGATGCCGCCGCTGCTCGTGTTGCTACAGGCAGTGGGACTTCGAATTTTTCGGGGAGCTACAACGACCTGAGTGACAAACCAGCCATTCCCGTCGAGGGTGACGCCGCGATGCTGGAAGTCGGTACCGACCTCGTCGCGCATACCTGGTCAGCCAAATTGATCCATGACGAGATTGCCCGCCAGATTGCAGCGCTATCAGCATGAGCTTCAAACAAGCGATCTCGACTGCCTCCGTTTCAAACGCGGTCTTCAACCGGCGCGGGATCTTCGAGGTCTCCAAATCCATCGGGGACCCTGGCAACTTTCAAGGAACACGGGGCATAAGACTCGCGCAAACGCGTTAGCGGCAGCCCTCCCAGCTTAGTTAACTGGTTAACTGGCTTGGTTAACCGGGCTGAAAGCCTTATGGGCTGCGGCTTACAGGGCGGTTAACTTAGGAGTTAACCAGGTTAACTCGGCTATCCCCTGATTCATCTGTAAGCCACGCGGGCCGTGGCCTGCAGAGCGGTTAACTTAGGAGTTAACCGAGCAAAACAGTTGGTTAACTCCTTCAGTCGCTATCAGAACACCTGAAAGCCAAGCGGGCTGTGGCTCTCCAGCGGTTAACCCTGAGTTAACCGAGTGAATTAGTTGGTTAACTCTCGGCTCCGCCGGGTTAACCGAAAGGCATGGACATGACAGCACTCACCAAAGCGGAGTTCGCCACGCGCCAGGGCTGGTCGAAACCCTATGTGTCGAAGTTGGCCAAGAGCGGACGCCTGGTTCTGATGGCGGACGGCATGGTGGATGTCGAGGCAACGGACCGACTCCTGTTCAGCACCGCGGATCCGAGCAAAGCCAATGTGGCGGCACGGCACGAGCGCGAACGAATTCAGCGCAGGCCGGAAGGAAATACCCCGGCCCCTCACATCGAATACGAACCACCAACCACTGTTTCGCTCCAGGCACCATTGTCCGCCGAAGGCATACCTGACTTTCAGGAGTCCCGTGCCTACCGCGAGTTCTATGAGTCACGTCTGACGGAGAGCGAGTTTCACAAGAATCGTGGCGCCCATGTCGAGCTGGAAGCGGTTAAAACGGCGGCGTACACGACGGGGCGGATGTTGCGGGATCTGTTGCTGGGCATGCCGCCACAGTTGGCGCCTGAACTAGCCGCCATGAGCGATCACTGGCAAATCGAAAAGCACCTCACCGCGGCATTGCGCCGCGTGCTGGACGATGCTGAACGGATGTCCTCGACAGACCTCATTCATTCTTTGACTGCAGCGAGTTAATCCATGTCAGCGGAAATGCCCGACGGTGCAGCGGTGTACCGGGAGGCGTATTTCCGCGGGCTGCGGCCAGAGCCTGATGTCTGGATCGATCAGTGGGCTGACGAGTTCATGCGTATTCCGCGTGATGCGGGGGCCGCCGAGCCCGGGCAGTACCGCACGGCGCGAACACCGTATGCCCGTGAACCGATGCGTTGTCTGTCGCCGGCACATCCGTGCAAACGCGTGGTGACCATGGTGGCCTCGCAGTTGATGAAAACCCAAATCGCCTTGAACTGGATTGGCGGCCTGATCCATATGGCGCCGTCAAACATTCTCACGCTGTTGCCCAGTCTGGGGTTGGCCAAGCGAGTCTCGTCGCGCATCGGCAAGACCATCAAGGCCACCCCAGTGCTGCGCGAACGGGTGGCGGCGAACCGTTCGCGTGATGCGCGCAACACCATGGACACCAAGGAGTTCGAAGGTGGTTCGTTGTACGTCACCACTGCCGGCTCGGCGGCGAACCTGTCGGAGTTGTCGGCCCGGTACATCTATGGCGATGAAGTGGATCGCTGGGTGGTGGACGTTGGCGAGGAGGGCGACCCCATTGAATTGGCTGAAACCCGGGGCAGTACGTTTGGCCGTAACGCCAAGTTCTATTTTTCCAGCTCGCCGACGATCCGGGGTGCCTCGCGCATTGCCGATCTGTTCGAGACCAGCGACCAGCGTTTTTACTATGTGCCGTGCCCGACCTGCGGGCACATGCAAGTCCTGGAATGGGAGCGCTTGCATTACTCGGCGGATTGCCAACTGGCGCACTACGAGTGTGCCGGGCCTGACTGTGATGTCCTGATCGAAGAACATCACAAGGGCGAGATGTTGGCCAAGGGCGAATGGCGCGCGCATGCCAAGGGCGATGGCGAAACCGTCGGTTTCAACCTTAATGCGTTGTACTCGCCGCCCGGCTGGACCGGTTGGACTTCCTTGGCCAAGCAGTTCGAGAAGGCCAAAACAGCCATGTCTCGCGGTGATCTGGAACCCATGCAGGTGTTCTATAACACCCGTTTGGCCAAGGTCTGGGACAGCGCCCAAGAGCAAACCAAAGCGGATGTCCTGATGGCTCGGGCACGCTTGGAGACTTACGGGCTGGGGTCAATGCCGTCCGCCGTGCTGATGCTCACGGCCTCGGTCGACGTTCAGGCCAACCGGCTGGAGTTCATGGTGGTCGGGTGGGGGGCCGGCATGGAGCGCTGGATCATCGACTACCAGGTGATCTGGGGCGACCCCTCCGACGAACGAACCTGGGCGGTGCTCGATGACAAACTCAAGGCGCGTTACCCGCATCCGTGTGGCGCGGAGCTGACAATCCGGGCAGCGGGCATCGACTCCGGCGGTAACCACACCGACGAGGTGTACCAATTCTGCCGGCTACGGCGCTGGCGCAACATCTTCGCAGTCAAGGGGGCGAGCAAGCCGGGTCGTCCGGTGATTGCGCAGCGGCCATCGATGATGGATGTCACCTGGAAAGGCCTGACCGAACGCAAGGGCGTGGAGCTGTGGTTTGTCGGCACCGATACCGCGAAGGACTGGATTTACAACCGCTATCCGGTGGAGGACGGCCCTGGTGCACTGCACTTTGCCAACGACTTGCCGGATGACTTTTTTGCCCAGTGCGTGGCCGAGCGCAAGGTGACTCGCTACGTCAAAGGCTACAAAAAAATCGAGTGGGTCAAGGGCAAGGCGGAACGCAACGAGGCGCTCGATTTGATGGTGTACAGCCTAGCGATGGCGCATTACCTGGGACTGAACCGTTACAAGGAACACGACTGGGAGCGGGTGAAAAATGCTCTGTTTCAGGCGGCGCCACCGGGTGAGAAGGCCGTCATGGCTGAGCGTATTAGCACCCCGGCGAAACCGCGGCAGCAACCTGCCGATCCCGTATCACTACCGGCCAAGCCGGCAGCGGCACCGATGCTGATTGCACGCCCCCCACAGCGTCGAAGCTCCAGCAGTGGCTACCTCAAGCGACGCTGAGTGGGACGCGCGCAGTTGCACACCACGTTGTTTACTTCTTTAGAGCGAATCCCCATGGCCTTTACCCAACAGCAACTCGATGCGGTCGAGAAGGCAATCGCGCGCGGTGAAAAAATCGTGCGCTACGCGGATCGCAACGTTGAGTACCGCGACATCGACGAACTGCTCAGGGCACGCGACGAAATTCGCAGCTCGCTGATCGCAGCGGCCGGTCCTCGGTCGCGCATCGTGCGGCTTTACCATGGAGGCAAGGGACTGTAATGGCTCGTCAGTTTCCCACCTTGGGCCGCAGCGGTTTCCTGATGCCGTCGAATATCAAGGCCAGTTATGAAGGGGCCGCCGAAGGGCGTCGTTCCGCCAGTTGGGATGCACCCGACGCCGGCTTCAACAGCATTGCCATTCCGGCGCTGCGCAACCTGCGTTCGCGCTCCCGCGCGGCGGTGCGCAACGATCCGTACGCCTTCAACATCATTGATAAACGGGTCAGCAATCTGATCGGCACTGGCATCACGCCACGGCCGAAAACTCAGGACGATGAGCTGCGGCATCTGCTGCAGGAACTCTGGGCCGACTGGACCGAAGAGTCCGATGCCGACGGCTTGACCGACTTCTATGGGCAACAGGCATTGATCGCTCGGACGGTGGAAACAGCCGGCGAATGTTTTATCCGCTTGCGGCCACGCAGCCTTGACGAAGGCTTGGTGGTGCCGTTGCAACTGCAGGTGCTAACCCCGGAGTTTGTGCCGCACGACAAGTTTGAGATGGCGCGCAACGGCAACATCATCCGCGCCGGGATCGAGTTCAGTCCGGACAGCCGTCGGGTGGCGTACTGGATGTACCGTTCGCATCCCGGCGATGTCTCCTCATTGAACAGCGGGTACAACCAGTTGGTGCGGGTACCGGCCAGTCAGGTGCTGCACATTTTTGAACCGGTTGAGCCAGGGCAGCTGCGTGGCTTGCCACGTTTGTCACCGGTGCTCAAACGCTTGCGCAGCCTGGACAACTACGACGATGCGGTGTTGTTCCGCCAGGAGGTGGCCAACCTGTTCGCCGGCTTCATCAAGAAACCGTCGCCGGATGACATCCAGACCCCGGTGGACCCGGTGACCGGTGCGCCGCTGAACCTGGCCTCGGACGGTTTCACGCCCATGGTGGCGTTGGAACCCGGGACCATGCAGGAGTTGTTGCCCGGCGAGGAGGTCGAGTTTTCCACGCCGCCGGATGCGGGCAACAACTATGCGGACTTCATGCGTCAGCAATTGATGGCGGCAGCGGCCGGCGCCGGGATGCCGTACGAAATCCTCACTGGCGACATGCGTGAAGTAAATGACCGCGCACTGCGCGTGGTGCTCACCGAGTTCCGGCGTCGTTTGGAGCAACTGCAATTTGGTGTGTATGTGCACCAGTTGTGTCGCCCGGTGCGGGCAGCCTGGATGGACATGGCGGTGCTCAGCGGTGCCGTGCTGTTGCCGGACTACACCCAGCGCCGTCGTGAGTACCTGCGCACGCGCTGGGTGCCACAAGGGTGGGCCTACATCCATCCGGTTCAGGATGTTCAGTCACGCACGATGGAGGTTAACGCAGGCTTTGCCTCGCGCAGCGAGATGGTCCTGCGCACCGGTTATGACGCGGAAACGGTAGACGAAGAAAACGCCGCTGATGCCGAACGAGCTCGGGGCAAGGGCCTCAATTACAGCACTCTCGTCGAACTGCTTCAGGCTTTCGACGACAAGGAGCAAACATGAGCAAAAACACGCCTCCGCGCATTTACAACAGGGCCGGCCAGCGGGTGCAGGTGCAGGACAAAAGCTGGTACGCCGTGCACGCCAGCGGCGAAGCCACCGAGCGGGTGATTGAAGTCTTTGTGTACGGCGAGATCGGCACCTGGGGCATTACCGCCAGTCAGTTTATGCAGGATCTGCGCGCCGTGGATGATGGGGTGTCGCCGGTGATCGCGGCGTTCAACAGCATCGGCGGCGACCTGTTTGACGGGTTGGCCATGCACAACACGTTGTCACGGCTGGGCGAGCGTTGCACGGCACGGATCGATGCCTTGGCCGCGAGCGCGGCCAGTGTCGCGGTGTGCGGTGCACACAAGGTGGTGATCGCATCCAACGCGATGCTGATGATTCATAACCCGTGGACGTACGCGGCTGGCGACGCCGATAGCTTTCGTAAAGTGGCCGATGTTCTCGATCAAACCATGGAGGCGATTATCGCGGCCTACAAGGCCAAGGCACCGGACATCGATGAGGTGGAATTACGAGGTTTGGTGGCCGCCGAAACCTGGTTGACCGCCAGTGAGGCGGTGGCTTTGGGGTTGGCCGACGAGGTGGGCGATGGAGTGCAGGTGAAGGCGTGTCTGGGGCAGGGCGGGGTGATGCAGCGTTACCAGCACACCCCAGCTGAATTGCTGGCCCAGCTCAATGAGGCGCCCGATCCGGCTCCGGAGGTGGAGCCAAACGATCCACTCGCGCCTGCCGTCGACTCGGCCAAGCTGGCGTTGATGATCACTCAGCGTTGTGCAGAGGCGGGGATCAGTAACCTGATCGCGCCGCTCCTCAGCTCGACCCAGCTTGAAAGCGAGGAGATCGTCCAGGCGGGTCTGACCCGGGCCAAGGCGGTGCATGACCTGTGTGTCGCGGCACGGCTGCCAGAACTCAGCGTCGAGTATGTGACAGCAGGACTGGATGCTCCCGCGGTACGCGCGCGGTTGTTCGACAAAATCGTCAGCAGCGGCAACGGCTTCGAAATCGACAACAGCTTGCCCCTCAATGATGACCCAGCGCCGAAGGTGCAGGCGAAACAACCGGATCCCCCTTCAATTTGGGCAGCCCGTCAGGCCGCCCATGCGGGGCAATCCAACAGTGCAAAAGGAGCACGAGCATGACCGTAAAGTACGAAACGCTACACGCTGGCGAGTTTCTGCTCTCTGAGGGGGCCGGGAAGATCTCTCGTGAATCCATTCTGGTGGCCGCTGGCCCCGCCTTGAATGCCGGCCAAGTGCTGGGGCTGGTGACCGCGACCAATGAGTTTGCGCCTTACGATCCCGCCGCCACCGATGGTTCGGAAGTAGCGACCTGCATCCTGTACGGGCCGCTGGGTGAATCGACCGAGGAGCGTCGAGCCAGCGCGGTGGTGCGGCTGGCCGAAGTCAGCGAGATGCACTTGACCGGTTTTGACGCTGATGCCGAGGTCGCCTTGGCGGCTCAATTCGTCATCACCCGCTAAGTCGGTCCCCCTTTTTCCAACCCCGCCTTGTGCGGGGTTTTGTCTTTCTGGAGAGTTCTCTCATGGCCGATATTGGTATTTTTACCGACGATGTTTTTTCTGTGTCCTCGCTGACGGCGGCAATCAACGAGCAGGAATACCTGCCGGGTCGCATCAGCAGCCTGGGTCTGTTTCGCGAGGAAGGCATCAGCACTCTGACCGTGCAGATCGAAAAGGACGGCAACACCCTGGCGCTGGTGCCGGCGGGTGAGCGTGGCACCTCGGGTCTGGTCGTGGGTGCAAGCAAGCGTCAGATGATCCCGTTTAACACCGTGCACCTGCCGCAGCGTTTCACCATCAAGGCCGACGAGATTCAGGGCATTCGTGCCTTTGGTACGACGACCGAGCTGCAGGCTGTGCAGGGCGTAGTCAATACGCGCCTGAGCAAAGCCAAGCGTCAGCTCGACGCCACCCATGAATTTCAGCGCATGGGCGCGCTCAATGGCCTGGTGCTCGACGCGGATGGCTCGACGGTCCTGCTGAACATCTATCAGGCGTTTGGTGTGCAACAACAGAGCTTGTCCATGGGCCTGAATGACTCGGCCACCAAGATCCGGGTCAAGTGCGCCGAAGCATTGGACATGCAGGACGATGAGCTGGGTAGCGTCACCAGCTCGGGCGCGCGGGCCTTTTGCGGCAAGAACTTCTGGAACAAGCTGATCACGCACAAATCGGTAGAGGAAACCTACCTCAATACGATCCAGGCCGCGGAATTGCGTGGTGATGCGCGTGATAGTTTCGAGCTGGGCGGCATTGTCTGGGAGCGTTATCGCGGGCGCATCGCCGGCGTGTCGTTTATCCATGACGATACAGCGCTGTTGATTCCTGAAGGTGTGCCGGATCTGTACATCTCCTGTTTTGCTCCGGCGGACTACATGGAAACCGCCAACACCCAAGGCTTGCCGTATTACAGCAAGCTGGAGCCATTGCCGTTCAACAAGGGCATGGCCGGTGAAGCCCAATCCAACCCGCTGCACCTGTGCACACGTCCACGGGCGCAGATCCTGCTGACGCTCTGACCATGGCCTTTCGGGACCTGGTCGCGGAGATCGACAGCGTGGTGTTCGACACCCTGGCCGACGTTGGCTACATCGAAGGTCGGCGCGTGTTGGGCATGTTCTCGGCACCCTGGTTGCAGCCCAAGGTCGGGCGCTTGAACACCGGCCTGCGCGATCCGTGTTTTCACATCCGAGTGGCCGATGCTCAGGGCGTGGAAAAAACACAGACGGTGCACATAGAGTTGCCCGCCCTGGACGGTGGCGGCGAGTACACCCTGACTCACCTTGAGCCGGCGGGTGATGGCCTCGTGGCCTTGTCTCTGAGGTTAAAAGCATGAGTGCCGTTCCGGTGACGTTGCAACTTTCGGCCAACGATATGCAGGCCTTTGAACAGCTGGCCAAGGTGATGCCCAAGGCCGTTGCCGCGGCGCAACGGCGGGCGATCAACAAGACGTTGGGCTGGTTGGCCACGCACATGGCGCGCGATGTCAGCAAACAGGAGCGGATTGCCGTGCGGGCAGTCCGTCAGCGCCTGCGCAGCTACCCCATCAAAGGCCAAGGCCAGTTGGGCAAACTCTGGTTTGGCACCAACCCGATGGAGGCCAGCCGGATAGGGAATCCCCGTCAAGGTAAGGCCGGTGTCTCGGTGGCGGGGCGGCGTTATCAGGGCGCGTTTTATAAACGCGTGTATGGCAACAAGGCCGATATCTGGATTCGCACCTCCAGCAAACATTTCAACCCGGATGACTATCCCGGCAGCACCGCCTCCGCGGGTGGCGGCACGAGTTCGGGCTGGATCGCAGAAAACGACGATCGCTTTCCACTGGCCAAGGCCAAGGTCTCGCTCGAAGACGTTGAAGGTCCGTTTTACACCTGGGCCAACAAGGCCGACGAGCGTCTGCTGGTCGTGTTCAAGCAAGAGATGAACTTTGAACTGCATAAATACCTGAAGGGGAGCACCCGTGTCTGATCCTGCCTTTTCGCTGGATGCGTTGTACGCTGCCATCGAAGAACACCTCCGCCAAGCGTTGCCGACGGTGCGATTTGTCGCGACCTGTCCGGACATTCAGGATCGGGTGGCGCTGCCGGCGGTGTTCCTGGAACCGGTGGAGTTTGAACCCGGGCAGGACATCGGTACCGGTGAAACGGTACTCGTTCAGCGCTTTGAAGCGCGGGTCATTGTCGCGCCTGAGTTAGCCCGTCATCAGCAACTGGGCGCCCAGTTGGCGGCACAGATCGCGGTGCTATTGCGAGCGCAGACTTGGGGGCTGGATAACGTCGAACAGGCGCAGTTCGTCGCCTCGCGCCAGGACTGGACCAAGCCGGAACTGGATGGTTACACCGTGTGGATGGTGGAGTGGACTCAGCAGATCTATCTCGGCGAAGTCGAGTGGCTGTGGCCGGTCGAACCTCCGGGCACGCTGTACCTGAACGTCGACGGCTGCACCGGTACCGGCAATGAAGATCACTACTTTCAGCCGGAGGATCTGGCATGGGATACGCCAGCGCTGAACACGACCGGATGATTGCGGCAATGCTGCTGCCTTGTGTGGTGGTCGGCATCGATCTGATGGCCGGCCGGGTGCGGGTCAAGGCCGGTACCTGGGTCAGTGCCTGGGTGCGCTGGCACAGCCTGGCCGCCGGCAAGGCCCGTCACTGGCGGGCGCCGAGTCCGGGGGAGCAGGGCGCATTGTTCAGCCCCAGCGGTGATCCGACCCTGGGCACCTTTATCCCGGGGCTGTATGGCAACGCCGGAACGCCGCCGGACAACCGCGATCACGTCGAGGCCTGGTACTTCGACGATGGCGGCTCGCTGGTCTACGACTGGCAGGCCGGCAGTTACAGCATTGACCTGCCCAATGGCAGCCGCGCGACCATCACGGTCGGTGGCTCGCAGTTTGAAGTGACACCGGATCAAGTTCGGGTGACGGCCAGCCAGATCACCCTGGTGGGTGAGGTGAGCATCGATGGTGCGCTAAGCGTGTCCGGCGACATCAGCGGCGCCGGCACGATCATGGATGCCGGGGGCAACAGCAGCAACCACTCGCATTGAGTGAACATTCACCTTCAGCCCGCCGCGTGCGGGCTTTTTCATGTCTGGAGAAAAAGCATGACGAGTAAAACCAAGGACGTATCGGTAGCCAGCGATGAGCCGATCCCGGCCACGCCGGCCGCGCTCTGTACCTTCCGCGACACGCTGTATACCTCGCGGGTGCTGGTTCTGCTGGAGGCCGGGCGCACCTTGAAAGTGGACAAGGGCCAGGTTGCGGTGGCCTCGGAGGACACGGTCGCGCTCGAGTATTTGCAGGGCCGCAAGGATTTTGTCGCGGTCGAGGGCTGATCCAATGATCGGGATGATCGGACTGGATCGCCGCACCGGCCAGCTGATTTCCGGCCTCGATCACCTGCGCCAGTCCATCGAGGACATCTTGTCGACGCCCTTGGGCAGCCGGCGCATGCGCCCGGAGTACGGCAGCAAGCTGCGGCGCTTTGTCGACCTGCCGGTCAATGACGGCTGGAAAAGTGCCGTGCAGGCGGAGGTAGCCAGCACACTCGGGCGTTGGGAACCACGCCTGAAACTGGGCCGGGTGCGCGCCGTGGCCATCCTCGACGGGCGTATCACCTTTGAGCTGACCGGGCAGTACCTGGGCAGCGACGTGACTTTGGAGGTGTCCGCATGACCATGGAACTGGCGGCCCTGCCGCCGCCGCAAGTGCTGGAAGACCTCGACTTTGAGGTGGTCTACCAGGAGAAGCTGGAAGCCTTCCGCCTGAGCATGGGCGACAACTGGAGCGCGGAGCTGGAAAGCGACCCGGTGCTCAAGCTGATCGAGCAGGCCGCGTATGGCGCTTTGCAGAACCGGGCGCGGGTCAACGACGCGGGCAAGGCCTTGCTGTTGGCCCATGCCGAGCGGGCCGACCTCGATCACCTGGCCGCCAACGTCAACCTGCAACGCCTGGTGATTCAGGCCGGAGATCCGAGCACGGTGCCGCCGACGCCGCAGGTGTTCGAAGAGGACGATGCCCTGCGCGAGCGGGTGCAGCTGTCATATGAGGGGCTGACCACGGCGGGGCCGCGCAACAGCTACATCCTGCACGCGCGCAACGCCTCGGGCCTGGTGGCCGATGCCACGGCGGAAAGTCCGTCACCGGCCGTGGTGGTGGTCACCGTGCTCAGCCTGGAAGGCAGCGGCGCGGCCTCGCCAGAACTGCTGGAAGAGGTCCGGCTGCACCTCAATGACGAGGACGTGCGGCCGGTGGCCGATCGGCTCACGGTGCAAAGCGCCGTGGTGATCGATTACCACATTGAAGCAGTGCTGTACCCGCAGGCACCGGGGCCGGAAAACGAAGCCTATCTAGCCGAAAGCCAGAAACGCCTGAGCGAGTGGATCAACCCGCGTCGTCGCCTGGGGCTGGAAGTGGCGCGTTCAGGCGTCGATGCGCAACTGCACGTTCCCGGCATCGCCCGGGTCGAGCTGCTGGACTGGACCGACATCAGGCCGAGCAAGGCCGAGGCGGCGTACTGCACGGGCTACAGCGTGGTGCTGGGAGCCAGTCTGACATGAGCAGTCAGCTACCCCTCAACAGCACGCCGCTGGAGTTGGCCGTGGAAGCGGCCAACTACGAAAACACGCTGATTCCACTGCGCAGTTTGTACAACGCCGACACCTGCCCTGAACACCTGTTGCCGTACCTGGCCTCGGCCTGGTCGGTGGACCGCTGGAACAACAACTGGACCCAGGAGGCCAAGCGCACGGCAATCCGTTCGGCGTACGACGTGCACGCGCGCAAAGGCACCATCGGGGCGCTGCGTCGGGTGGTCGAGCCCTTGGGCTACCTGATCGACGTCGTGGAATGGTTCGACACCGTGCCGGAAGGCGTGCCCGGCACCTTCGCTCTGGAGGTCGGCCTGAATGACGCCGGCATCACCGAAGAACTGTACGAGGAACTGGCATGGTTGATCGACGACGCCCGCCCGGTCAGCCGGCACATGACCAACCTGGCGCTCAGTCTGCAGACCGAGGGGGTGTTGGGCATTGCCGTGTGCGTGCAAGAGGGTGAGGAGATCGACGTGTACCCCCCGGCCCCGCAAGACATCGACGTGACCGGCACTTTTTGCCCGGCGCTCTGCGTCGATGAAACCGATACTTTGGACGTTTATCCCTATGATTGATAAGACCAGTCAGTTTTTTGCCATTCTCACGGCAGTCGGCGAAGCCAAACACGCCAATGCCATCGCCATGGGCCTGGAATGGATGTTCACCGAGATGGGCTTGGGCGATGCCAACGGCACCGACCCGATTCCCGATCGCCTGCAGACCCAGTTGATCAACGAATGGCGCCGGGCGCCGATCAACCAGATCCGCGTCGATCCGGCCAACCCCAACACGGTGATCACCGAGCAGATCATTCCGCCGGAAGTGGGCGGTGAGTGGATTCGCGAGATCGGCCTGTACGATGTCGACGGCGACCTGGTGGCGGTGGCCAACTGCGCGCCGAGCTACAAACCGTTGCTGGACCAAGGCAGTGGCAAGACCCAGGTCGTGCGGATGAACTTCATCGTCAGCAGCTCGGCGAACATCGTGCTGAAGATCGACCCGGCGGTGGTGCTGGCCACGCGTGAATACGTCGACCTGGCGATCAGCGAAGCGCTGGCCAAGCTGGATCACAAACAGTCAGCGCGGGTGGCGGCGACCGCCGCCATTGCCCTGAGCAATGTGCAGACCATCGATGACGTGGCCGTGGTCGCCGGTGATCGCGTGCTGGTGACCGCCCAGGCGCTGCCCCAAGAGAATGGCCTCTATGTCGTCAGCGCCGAAGGCTGGACGCGGGCCGCCGATGCCGACAACAGCCTGGAAGTGACCCCGGGGTTGTTTATCCACGTCGAGGAGGGCACGACCAACGGCGACAGCCTCTGGCAGTTGGTCACCGATGCGCCGATCACCCTCGGCACCACCGGTTTGCAGTTTGAAATGATCGCAGGCGGCAGTGGGGGCGGTGTGGGCACGTTTCGCAGTGTCACCGTCGATGCCCTTGGGCGTGTGATCGCTGGCACCAACCCGACCACCCTGGACGGCTACGGCATCACCGACGCCCTGGCGGCCAGCGAAAACCTGGCCGATGTCGCGGATGTGGTCGAGGCCCGGAATAACCTCGGGCTGGGCACCGCCGCGACCGCTGATGCTCAAACCTATCTCCACGATCCAACGCCTGATGCGCTGATGAAGGTCGGAGCGTTCGGCTGGGGCGGGCCCGCCTATGCGGTCAGTGATGTTGACATCGGTGGCTTGAACGCGGAAACGGCCCTCTATTTCATCAGCAATGGCATAGGAGGGCCTGGAGGCGGGATCTATGAGGGTTGGGTTCGCGTCTCGGCGATTACACCAGGTCAATACGCCTTCCAGGAGATTTATGGGAATGCCGACCACACCCTACACCGCCGGGCCTTGACTGCCGGTGTTTGGGGCGAATGGGAAAGCATCTGGGACTCAACCAATCTGGTTAAACAAACCTCTCCCCAAGATGACACCCCAAGTCATGTATTGCTCACGGGTGCTTATGGCATCGGTCACGGGGGGATTGTCCTTCCCGACGGCACTGATCTAAACACAATCACCACCGTGGGCATTTACCGGGTGAACACCAGCCTGAACATGCCTGCCGGCGGTCAATTCTCCCCCATGCTGGTTGCAGTCAGTCAAGACACCCTCTGGCAACAAATCACCAGCTATAACTCCGGTACAACCTATACCCGAGGCGCAGTTCAGACCCCAGAGGGATATGAATTCAGTGAGTGGGTAACGGGTTGGAACACGAGTAACTTCAACCCTGGTGCGTACCAGGCGGCACTGGGTTTCACTCCCGTGCAGCAAGGTGGGGTGGCGGGTCAGGACGCCAATAAAATCTACATTGGCTATGAAAACGCCTCGGGCAAAATAAAAATACAGGTTGATGCGCAGGATTTCGGGGGGATCTGGACCGAAAGCAATTTTGATCCTGCTGCCATATTCTCGCTTCCTGTCGGCGTGCCGTTTCCATGGCCAACCGCTACGCCACCCGACAAATGCGTTTTGATGGGGGGGCAGCCGTTCAATGTCGAGTGGTACCCGGCATTGGCAGCCGTGTATCCCAGCGGCTTCCTGCCAGACATGCGCGCCGAGTCGATTCGTGGTCTGGATGGCGGGCGCGGAATCGACCCCGACTCTGGGCGTGCCGTGTTGAGCCTTCAACTCGACACGCTACAAAACATGACGGGTGAACTCAGGCTACAGGACGATGATTCGATGTTGCTGGTGAATACCGCGACCGGCGTATTTACGGCTACGGGTTACATGACGAGTGATATACCCGCTGCACCACGAGTCAGTACAACGGGCAACATGTCTGTAACTTTCAATCCATCGGCGGTTGCCCGTGTGAGTACGGAAACCCGTATGCGTAACGTGGCTTACAACTACATCTGCAGGATGTATTGATGACTACTTTAGTGAATGGCTTTTTTGATGAGAGTGGGTGGATCGACGTTTACACCTTCAACGAAACCACTGGTGAATACCTCGGACAGCACGACATCTATGTGAGTCGCGGCTGCGGTCTACCGGCTGGCGCAACGCTGGAGGCGCCGCCTGAAGCCCCGGAGCAGCAGGTGGTCGTCAGGCAACAGAATGCGTGGGGCGTGGTGCCTGACTATCGTGGCGTGGTTTTCCGCACCACCGATGGTGCCGAGGTGACGCACTCGATGCCGGGCGAGTTACCGGCCGAGCTGACGACCTTGCCGCGACCGAGTTCGGCCTATATTTGGGATGGTCTCGACTGGGTATTAGATGCCGCGCTCGATCTGGCGCTACAGAGCCGGCGAGAACGATCGTGGATCGAAAATGAACTGCACTGGGCGGGCCGAGAGATCGACAAGCATCTGGATGCTGACCCGGCTGCGCTCAGCACGGAATCTGCCTGGCGCACCTACCGCAATGAACTGCGGGCCTGGCCTCTTTCGCCAGACTTTCCAGCCAGTGATAAACGGCCGTTAAAGCCGGACGGTCTGACCAGCACCGCGTCCTGACGCCCCGCATTGCCGGGGCGTTTTCTTTTCCATGCTGCACGTCACTGCACATCCCTACGGCCTCGCTTATGCGGGGCTTTTTCGTTTCTGGAGCATCACTCTATGAGTTTCTTTCACGGCGTCACCGTGACCCTGGTGGACACCGGCGCCCGGCATATCGCCACCCCGTCCGCGTCAATCATTGGCCTGTGCAACACCTTCACCGTGGGGCCGCCGGCAACCGCAGCGGCCAACGAATTGCTGCTGATCACCCGCGAGAGCGAAGCGGTCGCCGCCTGGGGGCCGGATGCGGCGATCACCCAGGACTGCAAGGCCATTTTCAAGCGGTCGAAGACGGTGATTGTCGCTGTCGGTGTGCCGCTATTGGACGACCCGGCCGAGCAGCTGTCCGCGATCATCGGTGGCGTTTGGGCCGACGGTAGCCGTACCGGCATGCAGGCGTTACTCAACGGCAAAAGCAAGTTCAACGCCCAGCCACGGTTGCTTGTGACTCCGGGGTATTCGGCGACGCTGGTGGTGGCGACTGAGCTGGTGGCGCTGGGTGACAAGATGCGGGCCATGGCCATCCTCGACGGGCCGAACACCACCGACGAAGCCGCCATCGAATACGCCGGCAACTTCGGCAGCAAACACGCCTACATGGTCGATCCGGGCGTGCAGTTCTGGGACACCGGAATCAGTGCCACGGTCAACGCGCCGGCGTCGGCCTGGACCGCCGGCCTGTTTGCCTGGACCGATGCCACCTACGGTTTCTGGGCCTCTCCGTCGAACAAGGAGTTTGTCGGCATCACCGGCACCACGCGGCCAATTGAGTTTCTTGATGGTGATCCCTCCTGCCGGGCCAACGTGCTGAACAACGCGAACATCACCACGATCATTCGTGATGACGGCTATCGCCTGTGGGGCAACCGCACACTGTCCAGTGACCCGAAATGGAAGTTCGTCACCCGCGTGCGCACGTTGGATATCGTCATGGACGCCATCCTCTACGCGCACAAGTGGGCCGTCGACCGCTCGATCACTGCGACCTACGTCAAGGACGTGACCGAAGGCCTGCAGGCGTTCATGCGCGACCTGAAGAATCAGGGCGCGATCATCAACTTTGAGGTCTATGCCGACGAAGAGCTGAACACCTCCAGCGAACTCAGCGACGGCAAGGTGTACTGGAACATCCGGTTCACCGATGTGCCGCCGGCTGAAAACCCGAACTTCCGCGTGGAGGTGACCGATCAGTGGATCACTGAAGTGCTGGACACCGCTGCCTAAGGAGGCCGTTTTATGATTCCTGAAGTGCTCTACAACACCAACCTGTTCGTGGACGGCATCAGCCTGCAAGGCGACGTGCCGAGCCTGACCCTGCCCAAGTTGACCCTCAAGACTGACGAATACCGCGCGGGCGGCATGGATGCGCCGGTCGAGATCGACATGGGCACCGAAAAACTGGAGGCCAGCTTCATTACCAATGGCGTGCGCCGCGAGGTGCTGAAGTTTTTTGGTCAGGCTGATCTGACCGCGTTCAACGCCTCGTTCCGCGGAGCCTTCAAGGGCCAGAAAGGTTCGGTCAAGGCGGTGATCGCCACCCTGCGTGGCAGCCTCAAGGAAGTCGATCCGGGGGACTGGAAGCCGGGCGAAAAGGGCGAGTTCAAGTACGCCGTTGCGGTGACCTATTACAAGCTGGAGATCGACGGCAGCGTGATGTTTGAAATCGATCCCCTCAACTCGATCCGCGTCATCGATGGCACCGATCAACTGGCCGCCGTGCGGTCTGCCCTGGGCATGTAAGGAGTAACACCATGAGCAATTCGAAAGACAACGTCCTGCCGAAGTGGCTGCAACTGGGCAGCGGCATCGCCACCGTGACCCTGTCCCGGGCGAGCCAGGCCAACGGTATTCAGGTCGACAAACTGACCCTGCGCGAACCGACGGTGCGCGAAATGCGCGCCGCCACCCTGCAGGGCGGTAGCAACGAAGAAGAGCAGGAAATGGTCTTGTTCTGCAGCTTGGCGAGCATCGGCCGTGCGGATCTGGAGGGGCTGCTGATGCGCGATTACCGTCGTTTGCAGACCGCTTATTTTCGTCTGGGAGCAGATGACGGGGTTTAACTCCGCACTGCAAAAGGCCCTGGCCAAACGCTTGGCCATCGAGCTGAACTTTTCAGCGGCCGAGATTCAGGGGTTGTCGTTTTCCGAGATGGTTTGGTGGCTCACGGACTGAGCCTAATCCCGTCGCACACAGGTAACCTGCATGGCGAACAAACTCTCGCTCGGGCTGGTGATTGGCGGTGCCGTCGATTCCTCCCTCGGCGCCGCCTTCAAGAACGTCAGCGGCGAAATGAAAAAGCTCGAGGCGCAAACCACCCGCGCCAAGGGTTTGCAGAAAGTCATCGGCGAGACCATGCGTCTGCGCGATGAATGGAAAAGAGCCCACGACAGTGGGGCGGCCAACGCCGATGCCTTGCTACGCAAACTGGAAACCAACACCAACAGCCTGCGCAAGCAGGGTGTCGAGGTCGGACGCCTGCGTCAGGAGTACCTAGCGCTGGGCAAGGTGGTGCGCAGTGCCGAGTTCAAGGCCAAAGGGATGGGGCAGTTGGAAGAGGGGCGGGAGAGCCTGCGCAGCGGATTCGGCACGGCGGTGGCCGGTACCACCTTGGCGGCCGTGCCGACCAAAATCAGCGCGGACTTTCAGGCGATCATTCGTGACATCGCGATCAAGTCCGGTACCGCCAACACCCAGCAGGAAATGAACACCGCCCGCGACATCGTTCAGACCTCAAAAGACACCGGCATGGCCAACACCCAGGTGGCCGAGCTGGTAAACCAACTGGTTGGCGGCGGGATGGATCTGACTGAAGCGCTGAAGTACGCCCCGGTGGCGGCGAAGTTTGCAGTCGGGCAGGGCGCGTCGGGCACCGACACGGCAAAAATGATTTTGGCGATGCAGAACAACGCTAAGATCTCCGACCCGAAAAAAGTGGAACAGGCCCTGGCGTCGGTCGCACTGCTCGGCCAGCAAGGCAGCTTCGAAGCGGCCGACATGGCCAAGTGGTTTCCGGAACTGTTGGCGCAGATGGCCAGCAGCGGTATCACCGGGCAGGACGCGGTCACCCAACTGGGCGCCATGCTGCAGGTGCAAATCAAGAGTGCCGGCAGCGCCGATGAGGCAGCGAACAACCTGAAAAACTGGGTCGCGAAAATCGGTTCAGGGGAAACGGTCAAAGGTTATGCCGATGCCGGGATCGACTATCAGGGCTCGATGAACGCCGCCATTGGCAAGGGCCTGTCGACCTTTGAAGCCAGTTTCGAACTGGCCCGCCGGTACGTGGAAAAGACCGACCCGAAGAAGGCCAAACAGATGGATCAGGGCCTGACCAAAATCAGCCAGGAGACGGACCCGGCCAAGGCACAGGTGATGGCCGATGCCCTGGCCGCGACCCTGCGTACTGGCGACGTGTTTGCCGATATGCAGGTCAAAACCGCGTTGATGGCGTACACGCAGAACAAGAAACTCTACGCGGACCTGAAAAGGGATGCCTCGGACCCCAACGGCCAACGCAAGGACATTCTCGACAAAAACTTGCGCGAGCGGCGGGAAGGCTCGTCACAGCGTTGGGCTGAAACCGGTCAGGCGTTCAACGATTCGCTGCGGGCCATCGGGGATGCCTTGCGTCCGGCGACGGATGCGCTGGCCACCGGGATTGGGGCAGCAGCGCGTGGTTTGACCGCCTTGTCCGAGGAAACACCCAAGGCGGTGCTGGGCCTGGCGGCACTCGCTGCCGGAGCGTTGGTGCTGGGCAAGGCCTGGGCTGCGCTGAAGATCGGTCGGGGGCTGGTCAACCTCGCGCGCGGTTCGGTGGGCGGCAAGTCCGACATCGTGCAGCGAGTGTTTGTCACCAACCCCGACGACGTCGGTGGCGGGTTGGAGGATGGACTCGGCAAGCGCCGCAAGGGCAAGTTGCCCATCGGTGGCGCGGTGTCCAGGGGACTCACCGTGGCGAAACGCCTCGGGCCTCTGGCCCTGATCGGTAGCGGCCTGAAAATAGCGGACACCTATCAGCATGCGAAAACCAAGGATGAAAAAGCCGAGGGCTACGGTGGCGCGGTGGGTGGGCT
>NZ_JBYSYZ010000021.1:0-91231 GCF_058783925.1 Pseudomonas sp. FW305-70 | reverse complement strand
CGCGAATGCGGAGTGTCAGTCGACATTTTCATTGCCTGACACTCCGCATTCGCGAGCAAGCCCGCTCCCACAGTGGGTTTTCCAGCGCACACAGAATCTCATCTTCCCGAAAAACCACCTGACGACCGGCAGCAAAAACCATTTGCCACAAAATATTACATACATCATATTACAGGCATCATAATTAACGCCGCCTTACAGGTATCCCTCCATGACCAGCATGCCCACCGTTGAACCCGACCTGGACGCCCCGGTGCAACCGGCAAAACGTCCCCTGCTCAAGCGCCTGCTTGTGCCAACAATGGGGATTGCAGCGCTGGTGTTGGCCGGGGTGTATGGCACGCATTGGTGGACGGCCGGGCGTTTCATCGAAGAAACCGACGACGCCTACATCGGCGGTGACGTCACGGTGATCGGGCCAAAGGTGGCGGGTTATATCGACGAAGTGCTGGTGACCGATAACCAGAAGGTCAAGGCCGGCGATGTGCTGATCCGTCTCGATTCGCGCGACTACCGCGCCAACCTGGCCAAGGCCGAAGGCGCAGTGGCCGCCCAAGAAGCCTTGCTGGCCAACCTCGACGCCACCGAACAACTGCAACAGGCCGTCATCGGCCAGGCCCGTGCCGGCATCGACGCCGCCGGTGCCGAAGCCACCCGTTCGCGGGATGACGATGCCCGCTACAAAAAACTGGTGTCCACCAACGCCGTCTCGGTGGAAAGCGCCCAGCGCGCCAATGCCACGTTCAAGCAGGCCCAGGCCCAAAGCAACCGCGCCCAGGCGGAATTGCTGGCCGCGCAGCGCCAGTTGAATGTGATCGACACCCAGAAACAACAGGCCCGGGCCGCCTTGATCCAGGCCAGGGCCGAGCGCGATCTGGCGCAACTGAATGTCGGCTACACCGAACTGAAGGCACCGGTTGACGGCGTGATCGGCAACCGTCGGGCACGGGTCGGCGCCTATGCCCAGGCCGGCTCGCAATTGCTCTCGGTGGTGCCGGCCAGCGGCCTGTGGGTCGACGCCAACTTCAAGGAAGACCAACTGGCGCACATGGTGCCGGGGCAACGGGTGGTGATCCGTGCCGACGTGCTGTCGGGGCAGGCGTTCCACGGTCACCTCGACAGCCTCGCCCCCGCCAGCGGTTCGCAATTCAGTGTGTTGCCACCGGAAAACGCCACCGGCAACTTCACCAAGATCGTGCAGCGGGTACCGGTGCGGATTCACCTCGACCCGGCCGACAGTGTGCTCGGCCACCTGCGTCCGGGGTTGTCGGTCACCGCTGAAGTGGACACGCGCAAGGCGCCTGAAGTGCCCGCCGTGGCCAGCGCGCCATGAGCCGCGCCCTCGCCGCCCCGGCGCAACCGTTCAATGCCGCGGACATGGCGACGGCCACCAAGGTCTTCGCCTTTGCCAGCATGTGCATCGGCATGTTCATTGCGCTGCTGGATATCCAGATTGTCTCCGCCTCGTTGCGTGACATCGGCGGCGGACTCTCCGCCGGCACCGACGAAACCGCGTGGGTGCAAACCAGTTACCTGATCGCCGAAATCATCGTGATCCCGCTGTCGGGCTGGTTGTCCCGGGTGTTTTCCACACGCTGGCTGTTTTGCGCATCGGCGGTGGGCTTTACCCTGACCAGCCTGCTGTGCGGCGTGGCCTGGAACATCCAGAGCATGATCGCCTTCCGCGCCCTGCAAGGCTTTCTCGGCGGTTCGATGATACCGCTGGTATTCACCACGGCCTTCGTGTTTTTCACCGGCAAGCAACGGGTGATCGCCGCCGCGACCATAGGCGCAGTGGCGTCCCTGGCACCGACACTGGGGCCTGTGATCGGTGGCTGGATCACCGACATCTCGTCCTGGCACTGGCTGTTCTACATCAACCTGGTGCCGGGGATTTTCGTCGCGGTCGCCGTGCCAATGCTGGTCAAGATCGACCAACCCGAACTGTCGCTGCTCAAAGGCGCGGATTACTTGAGCATGGTGTTTCTGGCACTGTTCCTCGGCTGCCTGGAATACACCCTCGAAGAAGGCCCTCGCTGGAACTGGTTCAGCGATCGTACGATCCTGACCACCGCGTGGATCAGCGGCCTGGCCGGACTGGCATTCATCGGCCGGACCCTGCATGTGGCCAATCCGATTGTCGATCTGCGCGCCCTGAAGGATCGCAATTTCGCCCTTGGCTGCTTCTTCTCGTTCGTCACCGGCATCGGCCTGTTCGCCACCATTTACCTGACGCCACTGTTCCTCGGCCGGGTGCGTGGCTACGGCGCGCTGGACATTGGTCTGGCGGTTTTCTCCACCGGGGTGTTCCAGATCATGGCGATTCCGCTGTACGCCTTTCTGGCCAACCGCGTCGACCTGCGCTGGATCATGATGACCGGCCTCGGGCTGTTCGCGTTATCGATGTGGGATTTCAGCCCGATCACCCATGACTGGGGGGCCAGGGAGTTGATGTTGCCGCAAGCCTTGCGCGGGATTGCCCAGCAACTGGCGGTGCCGCCCGCGGTGACGCTGACCCTCGGCAGCCTGGCACCGGCGCGGCTCAAACATGCCTCGGGGCTGTTCAACCTGATGCGTAACCTGGGCGGGGCGATCGGTATCGCCGCGTGTGCGACCATTCTCAACGACCGTACCAACCTGCATTTCACCCGGCTGGCGGAGAACCTCAACAGCACCAACGAGGCCCTCAACCAATGGCTGTCCCAGGTCGGCAACAACTTCGCCGCCCTCGGCCAGAGCGGTGACGCCGGGGTCACCGCCAGCCTGCATCAGCTGTGGTTGCTGACCTACCGCGAAGCCCAGACACAAACCTATGGCGACGCGTTTCTGATGATCGGGCTGTGCTTCGTCATCGCCACGGCGATGGTGCCCCTGATGCGCAAGGTGCAACCTCCGGCCGCGCCGAGTGCCGATGCCCATTGAGGCATCGGCGGTTTGCTGAACATCAGGCCTGAGGCGTTTTACGGAAGCCGACCGCCAGGCGGTTCCAGCTGTTGATGGTGCTGATGGCGACGGTCAGGTCGACCATTTCCTTGGGCGTGAACTGTGCGCTGACCACTTCGTAGTCTTCGTCCGGGGCGTGGGTCAGGCTGAGCTGGGTCAGGGATTCGGTCCACAGCAGCGCAGCGCGTTCACGCTCGGTGAAAAATGGCGCCTCGCGCCAGGCCGTCACGGCGAACAGACGACGCGGGGTTTCGCCACCCTTGACCGCATCGGCGGTGTGCATGTCGATGCAGAAGGCACAGCCGTTGATCTGCGAAGCGCGCAGCTTGACCAGTTCAATCAGGTTTTTTTCCAGCGGCAGCTTCGACACTGCGGTTTCCAGGGCGATCATCGCCTTGAGGGCGTCGGGGCTGGCCGTGTAGAAATCGATACGGGGTTGCATGACATGCTCCAGGGCAAGTGGGTGTGTCGCTACGTTAGTCCCTCGACCGGTTTACACAAATAGCCAATATTCCAGAAGTCGAGGAGGCCATTGGCGCGGGTGTGATGGGTTTCACTCTTCACTTTTGGTGAATTCACTGCCGTCATCGCGAGCAAGCTCGCTCCCACAGGGAAATGCACTCAAATGTGGGAGCGAGCTTGCTCGCGATCCGCGCAGCGGCCATTCACCACCGAGCTCAAACCCGATTGCGCAACCACTGCAAAAAGCCCTTTTTCGCCACTGTCACCGGCAAGTCCTGAGTCAGGGTTTTCGCTTTTTGCAGCCGGTAATCGAGCAAAGCCTTCATCGCATCGTTGATGTCGTGACGGGCATCCAGACACGGCTTGAGGTAGGACTTTTCGATGCGGTACAGGCCACAGAATGTCTTGGCGGTAAACTGCGCCGGCAGCGCGCTGTCGGTGAGAATACCCGCCTCGCCGATCACCTCCCCCGGCCCCATGCGTCCGGATTCGTAGGGCGTTCCGTGGCGCATCAAGGTCACCGAGATCACGCCGGATTCGATAATGAACAAGTGATCGCTGACCTCCTCCGCTTCCAGGATCACCTCCCCGGCGCGGAAGGTTTGCAGGGTCATGTTCTGGCTGAACGTGTCTTTCTCTTCCTGACGCAGGGTGGAGAAAATCGGCGAGCTGTCCAGCAAAGCCCGTTTGCGTGTCGAGTTGATCGGCGGGCTGGGCTCCACGCTCGACAACAAATTGACCCCGCTGGCCTGCAAGTGCCGGTAGGCCAGGTCGTACAGCTGGTTGCGCACTGAGCGTTTCTCGTCCATCGATGCGACAAAACCGTTGATTTCGTAGACCGCGCCGGTGTTGCTGGCACTTTTGAGACCGACGCTGGGCGACGGTTTTTCCAGCAGCGCACGGCACCCTTGCATGGCCCGTTCCAAGGCTTCGATCACCGTGTTCGGCCTCGCGTGGGGGCTCACTTCCAGGGATACAGAGATACCGAACATGTCGTTCGGCCTGCTGAAATTGATGATCTTGGCTTTGGCCGCCAACGAGTTCGGAATCACTGCCATGCAGCCCTGGGAGGTCTGCAGGCGGGTGGCGCGCCAGTCGATGTCGGTCACCTTGCCCTCCATGCCGTCGATGGAGATGTAGTCATCGAGTTGATAGGGCTTGGTGGTGTTGAGGACGATCCCGGAAAACACGTCGCTGAGGGTACTTTGCAACGCCAGACCGACGATGATCGCCAACGCGCCGGAGGTGGCCAGCACGCCCTTGACCGGCAGTTCCAGCACATAGGCCAGGGCCGCAATCACCGCGATCAGGAAAATCACCGCGCCGAGCAAATCCTGGAGCAAGCGCCCGGTATGCCCCACCCGTTGCATCATCACCGCGCCGATCAGCACGGTCAGGGTCCGCGCGCCGAACAACCACCAGCCGATCTGCAAGCCGGTGGCGGCCAGGTGCAGCGGCACGTTATCAGCCCAGGGCGGCGGCTCCATCGGGTTCAGGCCTTCGTTGAACAACAGGAGGCTGAACAACGAAAAAATCACCACCCGCACCAGCAGCCGCCAGGCACTGCCGGCGGCGCTGAGCAGGTACCACAACCCGAGATCGATCAGGATCAGCGCCATGGCGCAGATCAATGGGTGTTCAGTGAGCAGTGACAGCATCAAGCAACTCCATCCAGGGCCAATGACGCGAAGATCGCATGGATTGGCACCAGTGTAGGAGCAATTGATTTGGCGGGATTCTGCAATCGCCACAAAAACAAATGTGGGAGCGGGCTTGCTCGCGAATTCAGTGTGTCAGGCAACGTTTATGTTGTTTGACACACCGCTTTCGCGAGCAAGCCCGCTCCCACAGGGGGGATGCGTGTGCCGAAGTTATTTGCTGTTGGTCAGTGTGCTGTAGCTGGTCATCAGGTTGCGGTAGTCCGGAATATGGTTGGAGAACAGCGTGCCCAACCCTTCGATATCGTTGCGCCAGTCGCGGTGCAGTTCACAGGCCAGGCCAAACCAGGTCATCAATTGTGCACCCTGGGCGGTCATGCGGCTCCATGCCGATTCGCGGGTCAGTTCGTTGAAGGTGCCGGACGCGTCGGTGACCACGAACACATCAAAGCCTTCGGCCAGCGCCGACAGTGCCGGAAACGCCACGCAGACTTCGGTCACTACGCCGGCGATGATCAGTTGTTTCTTGCCGGTGGCCTTGATCGCCTTGACGAAGTCCTCGTTGTCCCAGGCGTTGATCTGGCCCGGACGAGCGATGTACGGCGCGTCCGGAAACTGCGCCTTGAGCTCGGGCACCAGCGGGCCGTTGGGGCCGGTTTCGAAACTGGTGGTGAGGATGGTCGGCAGCTTGAAGTACTTGGCCAGGTCGGCCAGGGCCAGCACATTGTTCTTGAAGCGATCAGGATCGATGTCGCGTACCAGCGACAGCAGGCCGGTCTGATGATCCACCAGCAGAACGGCGGCGTTGTCCTTGTCCAGACGCTTGTAGGAAGTAGTCATTGCAGTAATCCTCGCAGGTTATCGATGCAGATTCGGTTAGCGCTGGGAATCCAGCGCCTCGTGTTCGTTCGCCACTTGCTGGGCCTTGAGGTAGCTCTCGATCAGCAATTGATAGTGCGGCATGGCCTGGGCGTAGACAGCGGCCCACTGTTCGGCATCGGGGCGGTTCCACGAGCCTTGCAGTTCGGAGAGCGTCGCCATGATGTCGATCGGCACCACCCCGGCCTGGGCCAGGCGGGCAACGGTCAGGTCAGTGGCCAGTTTCGAGTGGTTGCCGGAGGCGTCGACCACCGCAAACACCTTGTAGCCTTCATGCACGGCGGCGATGGACGGGAACGCCAGGCACACGCTGGTCAAGGTGCCGGCGATCACCAGGGTTTTCTTGCCGGTGGCTTTGACCGCCGCGTGAAACTGCGGGTTGTCCCAGGCATTGATTTCGCCTTTGCGCGCCACGTACTGCGCATGGGGTGCGGCCTCGTGGATTTCCGGGATCAACGGCCCGTTCGGTCCTTGCGGAACCGAGGCAGTGGTAATCACCGGCATTTTCAGCAAGGTCGCGGCCTTGGCCAGGGCAATGGCGTTGGCGCGCAGTTGGGGCACGTCCATGTCCTTGACGATCTGGAACAGTCCGCTCTGGTGATCGATCAACAGCATCGCGCTGTCATTGGGATCGATGGTCGGTTTCTGGCCGTTGAAGTTGGCCGCGTAGACAGTACTCATGTGCGTTTCCTCTTTCTTTTGGGCAACAGCCATCCCTGGCCTGAAAACCGGCCTACTCATCCTGTGTAGAGTCGGGTGTTGAAGCGCTGCGAATTAAGCGTGCATCCGGCCGAAGCGTCCGGACTGGAAGTCGGCGAAGGCCTGGTGGATTTCTTGCTCGGTGTTCATCACGAACGGCCCGTGACCGACGATCGGCTCGTCGATCGGCTCGCCGCTGAGCAACAACACCACCGCGTCTTCGCTAGCTTGGAGGGTCATCTGATCGCCCTTGCGATCGAACAGGGCCAATTGCCCCTGGCGCACCGGCTCCAGGCCATTGACCTGAACCGTGCCACGCAAGACCACCAGTGCGGTGTTGCGCCCTTCATGCAGGTCCAGGGTCAGCGACTTGCCGGCATTCAAACGAATGTCCCACAGGTCGACCGGGGTAAAGGTGCGTGCCGGGCCCTTGTGGCCGTCGAACTCACCGGCGATCAGGCGCAGGCTGCCGGCGCTGTCCTTCAAGGCGATGCTCGGGATGTCAGCATCGAGAATCGTCTGGTAGCCGGGGTCGGCCATTTTGTCCCTGGCCGGCAGGTTGACCCACAGTTGCACCATCTCCAGGGTGCCGCCGCTTTTGGCGAATCCTTCGGAGTGAAACTCTTCATGCAGGATCCCCGAGGCAGCGGTCATCCATTGCACATCGCCAGGGCCGATCTTGCCGCCACTGCCGGTGGAATCCCGGTGCTCCAGTTCGCCCTTGTAAACGATAGTCACGGTTTCAAAACCACGATGAGGATGCTGACCAACGCCACGTCGTTCGGTGGTCGGGGTGAATTCAGCGGGGCCGGCGTGATCGAGCAACAGGAACGGGCTGATGTGTTTGCCCAGGTTGTCGTAGGAAAACAGCGTACGAACGGGAAAACCGTCGCCAACCCAATGGGTCCGTGGACTGGTGTAGATACCGATGATGTTTTTCATGGTGTCTCCTGGAGAGGGGGGGTGAAGCCATGGACAAAGCTTAAAACCGTGACCTTTGCTGCGCTAGACTGCAAAAATCAGCTTTAGCGTTCTATTTGGAGAACGATGGTGGAAGACCTCAACACCCTCTACTACTTCACCCAGGTGGTGGAGCATCACGGTTTCGCCGCAGCCGGTCGGGCACTGGACATGCCCAAGTCGAAGCTCAGCCGACGCATTGCCGAGCTTGAAGAACGCCTCGGCGTGCGCCTGCTGCACCGCACCAGCCGGCATTGCTCATTGACGGAAATCGGCCAGGCGTATTACCAGCGCTGCCTGGCCATGCGGGTGGAGGCGGAAAGCGCCGCCGAACTGATCGAGCGCAACCGCTCCGAGCCTCAGGGCATGGTGCGTATCAGTTGCCCGACGGCGCTGCTCAACACCTGGGTCGGGCCGATGCTGACCCGTTACATGCTCAAGTACCCGTTGGTGGAAGTGTTCATCGAGAGCACCAACCGCCGGGTCGACCTGATTCACGAAGGCTTCGACATTGCCCTGCGGGTACGCTTTCCACCGCTGGAAAACACCGACATGGTGATGAAGGTGCTGGGCAACAGTACCCAGAGCGTGGTCGGCAGCCCGGCCTTTTTATCGCGCCTGTCGACACCGGCCTCCCCGGCCGACCTCAGCGGCCTGCCGAGCCTGCACTGGGGCGCGGCGCAGCGCGAATATCAGTGGGAACTGTTCGGCGCCGATGGCAGCACGGCGATGATCCGGCATGCCCCGCGCATGGTCACCGATGACCTGTTGGCCTTGCGCCATGCGGCAGTCGCCGGGATCGGCATCGTGCACCTGCCCAGCGTGGTGGTACGCGATGAAATCGCTGCCGGGCAACTGGTGGAACTGGTGCCGGGCTGGGCACCGAAGAGCGGTGTGATCCATGCGATCTTCCCCTCGCGTCGGGGGTTACTGCCGTCGGTGCGCACCTTGATCGATTTTCTCGGGGAGGAATTCAGCCGCAGTGATATTGCTTGAAGGCAGCGGCAAGCTTTGAGCTGAAAGCGGCAAGTAGATTGGGGGGGTAGCGGAGATTTTATTTCGGGCATAATATTCAATTTGATTACACTCATAATATTTAGCCCACCGAGGACTCCGTCATGCAAAGCCCTAACCGCGACGCCACCCTCGCCCAATGGATCGCCCAGGAACAAGCCATGCGCGCCCGCCTCGCCGGGCCCGGCAGTCTGTCCATGGCCGAGGTCAGCGCATTGTCCCCCGCCGAGTTTTTCGAAGGCATCGGCAACGGCGAATTGCCCTCCCCGCCGATTGGCACACTGATGGATTTCATCCCCATCGAATGGTCGGCCGGGCTGTTCATCTTCCAGGGCACGCCGGATGCCCGGCACTACAACCCGCTAGGCACCGTCCACGGCGGTTATGCCGCAACCTTGCTTGATTCATGCATGGGTTGCGCGGTCCATACACAACTGAAAAAAGGCCAGGGTTACACCACGCTGGATCTGCGCATCAGCTACGTCCGCGCGTTGAACAACGCCAGTGGACCGGTGCGTGCCGAGGGCAAGATTGTGCACTTGGGTCGCTCGACGGCGCTGGCCGAGGGGCGGATTTATGATGTGGAGGGGCGGTTGTATGCGACGGGGACCACCACTTGCATGATTCTTGAACCTCGGGGGTAAGGCTTCAGACCGAGTCGCCACCTTCGCGAGCAAGCCCGCTCCCACAGGGGATTTGTGGTGAACGCAAATCCAGTGTGGGAGCTGGCTTGCCAGCGAAGGCGTCGGATCAGACACCATCACCCCACCAGACTGCCGATGATTCTTGATTTCCAGTAAACATTGCTTTGCCAATCCAGCGGTTTTTCTCACGGATGCAGGCGCGGATACTGCCGCCCATTCCCACTGCAACCTCTGGAGTCATCAATGTCCATTCCCGCCTTCGGCCTGGGTACGTTTCGCTTGCAAGGCCAGGTGCTCATCGATTCGGTGAGCACCGCCCTGGCGCTCGGTTACCGGGTGATCGATACCGCACAAATCTACGAGAACGAAGCCGAGGTCGGCGAGGCTATCGCCGCCAGCGGCATCGCCCGAAAAGACCTGTTCATCACCAGCAAGATCTGGGTCGCCAACCTGGCCGGTGATCGACTGATCGACAGCCTGAAGGAAAGCCTGGGCAAACTGCAGACCGATTACCTGGACCTGACACTGATCCACTGGCCTTCGCCGGACGATCAAGTGCCTGTCGCAGCGTTCATGGGCGCCCTGCTGGAAGCCAAACGCATGGGCCTGACCCGGCAGATCGGCGTGTCCAACTTCACCATCGACCTGATGAAACAGGCGGTTGCGGCCATCGGCGCCGAGCACATCACCACGAACCAGATCGAACTGCACCCGTACCTGCAAAACCGCAAGGTCGTCGCATTCGCGCAGAGCCAGGGCATTGGCATCACGTCCTACATGACTCTGGCTTACGGTGAAGTCCTCAAGGACCCGCTCATCCAGCAGATCGCCGAACGCCTGCGAGCGACGCCGGCTCAGGTCACCCTGGCGTGGGCCATGCAATCGGGTTACTCGGTGATCCCGTCGTCCACTCGCCGGGCCAACCTCGAAAGCAACCTGAAGGCTCGCGAACTGACCTTGAGCGAGGCCGACATGGCCTTGATCGCAACGCTGGATCGCGGCCACCGGTTGACCAGCCCCAATGGCATCGCACCGACCTGGGATTGAGCCTCAGTCCTGCTCGAGACGCAGGTCCAGGCGGGCCATGGCTTGCTGCAACTGGTCGACGGCGTCGTCGATCAGTGCCGCGCGGCCGTCATTGCACGCCCGCTCCAGTTGTTCGCAACACTCGACCAGGCCAAGCGCTTGCACCATCAGTGCCCCGCCCTTGATCCGGTGTGCCAGTGTCTGCAAACCCGGGCGGTTGTCGCTGGCGTGCAAGGCCAGCAAATGCACGCGGTCCTCACGGTTGGTCAGCGCCAGATCGTGCAGCAGTTGATCGATCAGCTCAGGGTCAATATCCGCATAGCGCTCCAGCCCGCTCAAGTCGAACTCGGCCAAGCCTGGGTCGTCATTTGCCGCCGGAGGGGCGCTGGAAAAGCGCTGGGCCAGCCACGCCTGCAAATCCACCAGGCGAATGGGTTTGAACAGGCAATCGTCCATGCCCGCCGCCTGACAGCGGGTTTTCTCCTCGGCCTGCGCATTGGCGGTAAAGCCCAGAATCAGCGTCGGCGAAAGCCCCTGCAGCCGCTCTTGCTCACGTATTGCGCCCGCCAATTCGTAACCGCTGAGCACCGGCATGTTGCAGTCGGTAATGACCAGTTCGAAACTCTGTTCGAAACTCTGTCCGCGCCACTGTTCAAGCCCCTGCGCCCCGTCCTCCGCCAGCACCACACTGTGGCCCAGATAGCTCAACTGCCGTGAGAGCAGCAGGCGATTGGCCGGGTAATCGTCGACCACCAGGATCGACAACGCCCGGGTTGTGAGCTGCGCCGAGTCCTGGGGCATCCCCCCCGCGGGCAACGCTTGCAGGGCGGGCAGCATCAGGCTGATGTCCACCCGCGTGCCGCGCCCAGGCTCACTATCGAGATGCAACTGCCCACCCATCATTTCGCACAGGGTACGACTGATCACCAGACCCAGGCCGGACCCTTGCCGGGCGGTCTGCTGATTGTTATCGGCCTGCACGAACGGGCTGAACAGGCGTTGCTGGTCGAAAGCGCTGATGCCGATGCCGCTGTCCTCGATCCGTACGCTGACGGCGAGATGCGCCGCAGCTTGCGGCCGCACTCGCAGTGTCAGGCTCACCTGGCCTGCACGGGTGAACTTGATGGCGTTGCTCAGCAGATTGGACAGCACTTGTTTGAAGCGCACGGGATCGAGCATCACATCAAGGTCACTGTGTTCGGCGAGCTCGACCCGCCATTGCAGATTCTTCTGAATCGCCAGCCCTTCGAAAACCCGGCAGACCGATGTCACCAGCGCATGCAGGTTGACCCGCTCCGGCGCCAACGACAAATGCCCCGATTCGATCCGGGCGACGTCCAGAATGTCGCCGATCAAATCCAGCAATTGCTGCCCGGCGTTTGACGCCACCTCAATGGCGGCGCGGTCGGTCACCCCTTCATCGGCCCGTTTCAGCGCCAGTTCGAGCATGCCGATCAAGGCGTTCATCGGCGTGCGAATCTCATGGCTCATGGTGGCCAGGAACGTGGTCTTGGCGCGATTGGCGTCGTCCGCCGCGTCCTTGGCTTCCTGCAATTGCCCAAGCAATTGCTGACGCTGGCGAATCTGCCGCCGCTGCCAGACGATCCCGGCCAACGCGAGCAACAGCAAGACACCCGCCAGCGCAAACGCCTGCAAGATCGCCTGTCGGTGTCGCAGCCAGTAACTCTGCTCGACCATCGAGTCATAGCGCCAGGGTTGAGTCAGTTCGTCTATTTCTTCGGGAGGAATGCTTAACAGCGCCTTATCCAGAATCGAATGCAGTTCGGTAGCCTCGCGACTGGTTGCCAGAGTGCTTCGGACAGGGTTGGCACCCACGGTGCTGGTCACCTGCAGGCGATCGCGATACTGCCGGGAAATCAGGTAACGGGCGCTGATCAAGGAGTTGATGCCGCCGTGGACCTTGCCCTGGGCGACCATTTTCATAGCGTCCGTCGACAGTGGTGCATCCACCAGCTGGATCTGCGGGTGATGCTGGCGAAGGTACTCGCCGGCAATGTTGCCCTGGGTCAGCGCCAGGGCTTTTCCCGCCATGTCTTCCAGTGTCCTGGGGCTGTCCCCGGTCGCTCGGGTCACCAGCACCGAAGGGCTGCTCAGAAACGCCCGGGTGAACAGCAGTTCATCCTCACGCAGGGAACTGAGGCCGATACCGGCCAGCACATCGATCTGCCCATTGGTGATGCCGGACACCATCTCAGTCACTGATTTCATGCTCTGGATGTCAAATTGCAGCCCGGTGCGCGAAGTGATTTTCGCCAGCACATCGACGCTGATACCGCGAAACTTGCCTTCGCTGTCGATAAATGAAATCGGCGGAATATTGTCGTTGATCGCCACCCTCACCCGCGGGTGGCGTTCGAGCCAGTGCTGTTCCGCCACACTCAATTGCAATGACCGGGTGCCGTGGATAGATACGCCATTGCCCCCCCAGCGACGCAGAATGTTCATCTGTTCATTGGGGGTGATGGCCGCCAAAGCCTTGTTGACGATGCGCAACAGCGAAACGTTGTCGCGGGTCATCGCGAAGGCAAAGCGCCCGGACTCCATGGGCGAGAAGTCGGTCAGTTGCACGTTGTTCAGGTAGTTCCTGCTGATCAGGTAGTGGGCATTGATCGCATCGCCCAGATAGACATCGGCCTGGCCGAAAGCCACGGCCCCCATCGCCGCCAGTGTCGAGGGAAACAGCTGGACCTGCGCCTTGGAATAGAACTGTTGCACGCTGTATTCGGGCAAGTAGTGATACAGCATCACCAACCGCTGGCCGGCCAGAGTCGAGTCAAGCACCGGAGGGGAATCGGTGCGGGTGACCAGCACCGGTTGATCGACCGCGTAGGCACTGGACATCTGTAACTGTGGGTCCTCGGCTTCATATCGATTGGCGGTTCCCAGAAGGTCTGCCCGCCCCTCCTTGATGGCCTGCACCGCGTCGGCTCGCGACGGATAGCAGTGCACCTCTATGTCGACGTTCAACAACTGTTCGAGCAACCCGGCGTAATCGGCTGTCACGCCTTCGAACACCTTGCCCACCGTATTGAACTCGAAGGGGGGATAGTCCGGCCCCGAGACAGCCAGCACCAATTTGCCCTTTTGCTGCAGCCAGCGTAACTCGGTGTCCGACAACCTGACGCTCAGACCTTCGGCACTCGAGCGTCCCAACAGGGTCAACGACTGTTGCGCACAGACCGTCGGTACCCAAAGAAGAAGGCCCGTCAGCACCCAACCAGCCAGTCGTCGGAGAACGTTCATTCAGATCAGATGATTGCGCAGGGCGAAATCCCTCAAGTGCACCGACGAGCTCATGTTGAGCTTGAGGATGAGCCGGGTCTTGTAGGTACTGACCGTCTTGTAGCTCAGGTGCATGATCTCGGCGATCTCCAGGTTTTTCGAGCCCCGGGCCAGGTACTGCAGAATGGTCAGTTCACGATTGGAGAGTTTGTCGATCAACTGCTTTTCACTGCGTTGCAACTGTCCCATCGCCACGGAGCTCGAGGGGGTCTGGGCGAAATAGGTGTAGCCGGCCATCACCGAATTCACCGCCGCCTTCAAGTCATCCAGGTCCTTGCTCTTGGAAACATAGGCAACAGCCCCGGCGCGCATGCAGCGGTCCTGATAAAACTGCGCCTCCAGCGAGGTGAACACCACCACGCGACATCGGGTGTTTTCGGCCTTTATGCGATCCATCACCTCAAGCCCCGCCACCCCGGGAAGACCCAGATCAAGCAGCACGACATCCGGTTGATGCTCCCGGATCAACGACAGGACCTCATCGCCACGGGAGGCCTCGTAAATCCGCGTGAACCCTTCACCCTTGAGTATGAGTTTGATCATGGAGCGAACCACCGGATGATCTTCCACAATCAGTGCTGACTTCATGACAACTCCCGTGCAAAACAACACGATCGGGCAAAAAATGCCCTCCAGGCACCGCAGCGGTTGGGCACAACGCTGCGCATAGACTCTTGCATGGAAGGCTTGAAAGAACTACCTGACAGAAATGACAGTTCCGACGAACGGCAGACGACGATCGACAGTGCTCATCAACTGCGTAATTGACGCCAGGTCAGGCAAAGCAGCCTGGCTAACCTTGACCTTGCCCGCGATGGGAGGCACCGGCGCCTGCTGTTCATTGAAGATAAACCCGTGATGAACCTGCGGGTTGTCGGCCAGGAAACTGAACAGGTCCAGACCTTCACTGGCCATCGCCCCATTGACGAGCACCAGGTCCAGAGGCTCGCCAGCGTACTCCACCAGTGGAAGGAGCTCGTCGAGGCTGTGCACCGGCGCCACCCGAAAGTAGCCCAGCTGGTTGAACAGCCGCTCGATCCGCAGGCGATTGAAGTGCTGCGCATCGGCGATCAGGATGCGCAAGGATTTATCCGGCAAGGTGACCTCCAAAAGGATGTCGGTTTCAAGAGGTCGCAAAGCCTACGGTAGCCCCCCCCAGGTTTATGTAGGAATTTTCCTAAATGAATACCGGTTAGTCTGACGATTGCCAGGGAATCCTTGGCCTTCACTCCGTAGTACTCGGACTCCAGAACGCCTGCACCACCAGGTTCGAGGTCGAAATCCGGGCCACCAGCGCATCCAGTTCATCACCATCGACCGAGGTGGTCGCCAGGGTGGCTTCGATTTCAATTTCATCCGTGCCGAAGGCATGCACATCGACATCGCTGGCCGGATAGTTGCTGCGCTCCAGCTCGGCTTCGAGCAAGGCCAGCACGGTTTTTTGCTGCGTACGCCGGGCGATGACATAGACGATGTTGGTGACTTCCGCCGAAATCACGTCCAGCGGCTGACGGTTGATGTTGTTGACGATCGGCCGCAGCAAGGTGTTGGCTGCGAGCACGAACAGCGTGCCGAGCAAGGCTTCGGCCAGCAGGTCGGCACCGGCGCAGGCACCGACCGCCGCCGAGGTCCAGAGGGTGGCGGCGGTATTGAGGCCGCGCACATTGCCCTCTTCACGCATGATCACCCCGGCCCCGAGAAAACCGATGCCGGACACCACATACGCCACGACCCGCACGGCGCCATCGGCACCGGCAAGCCGGTTGGCCATGTCGACGAAAATCGCCGCGCCCACCGCCACCAGCACGTTGGTGCGCAGGCCGGCGGTGCGCTGCCGGTACTGGCGCTCGAAACCGATCAGGCCACCGAGGATGAAGGCCGCGCTGAGGCTGACCAGGGTGTCGAGCAGAGAGGTCAGGTTGAGGTTGTTGATGGCTTGCATGATGAAATCCTTGAAAAATACACGATCCCCTGTAGGAGCGAGCTTGCTCGCGATGGTCTCAAGAGCGCCGCGTTTAGCCAGTAAACACGCGTTATCGTTAACGACCATCGCGAGCAAGCTCGCTCCTACATCTGGCAGCATTACTGCCAGCCAAACCGCCGGATATAGAACCCCTTCACCGCCTGGGTCAGCGCCATGTACGCCAGCAGGATCACCGGCAGGAACACGAAGTACAGCGACGGCAGCGCCTGCAACTTGAAGTAATGCGCCAGCGGGCCCATCGGCAGGAAAATCCCCACGGCCATGATCAACCCGGTCATCACCAGCAACGGCATGGCCGCACGGCTTTGCAGGAACGGGATCTTCGGCGTGCGGATCATGTGCACGATCAGTGTCTGGGTCAGCAGCCCGACCACGAACCAGCCGGACTGGAACAGGGTCTGGTGATCCGGGGTGCTGGCATCGAACACGTACCACATCAAGGCGAACGTGGTGATGTCGAAGATCGAACTGATCGGCCCGAAAAACAGCATGAAGCGCCCGACATCCGCCGGCTGCCAGCGCTGCGGTTGCTTGAGCATCTCGTCGTCGACGTTATCGAACGGAATGGCGATCTGCGAAATGTCGTAGAGCAGGTTCTGCACCAGCAGGTGCATCGGCAGCATCGGCAGAAAGGGTATGAACGCACTGGCCACCAGCACCGAGAACACGTTGCCGAAGTTCGAACTGGCGGTCATCTTGATGTACTTGAGCATGTTGGCGAAGGTCCGGCGCCCTTCCAGCACGCCCTCCTCCAGCACCATCAGGCTCTTTTCCAGCAGGATGATGTCGGCCGCCTCCTTGGCGATGTCCACGGCACTGTCCACGGAAATGCCGATGTCGGCCGTGCGCAGGGCCGGGGCGTCGTTGATGCCGTCGCCCATGAAACCGACCACATGGCCGTTACCCTTGAGCAGACGGACGATGCGTTCCTTGTGCGACGGCGTCAGTTTGGCGAAGACGTTGGTGGTCTCTACGGCTTTCGCCAGCTCGGCATCTGTCATGCGCTCGATATCGTTGCCCATCAGCAGACCCTGCTGTTCCAGGCCGACTTCGCGGCAGATCTTTGCCGTCACCCGTTCGTTGTCGCCGGTCAGCACTTTCACCGCCACGCCATGGGCCGCCAGCGCCTTGAGGGCCGGCGCGGTGCTTTCTTTCGGCGGATCGAGAAAGGCCACATAACCGATCAGCGTCAGGGCCTGTTCATCGGCCAGGCTGTAGGTGTCGCGGCCTTCGAACATTGGCCGTGCCGCTACCGCCACCACCCGCAGGCCCTCGGCGTTGAAGGTGGCCGTGACCTGACGGATGCGCGCCAGCAGCTCTTCGCTCAAGGCTTCATCGACTTCGCCATGGCGCACCCGCGAGCAGACCGCCAACACTTCCTCCACCGCCCCCTTGCAGATCAACAGGTGCGGTTGATCGCGCTCGGCGACCACCACCGACATGCGCCGGCGAGTGAAGTCGAACGGAATCTCGTCGACCTTGCGAAACGCCGTGCCGACTTTCAGTTCACGGTGGATTTCGACGTGTTCCAGCACCGCCACATCCAGCAGGTTTTTCAGACCGGTCTGGTAGTAGCTGTTGAGGTAGGCCATTTCCAGCACGTCATCCGAGTCGTTGCCCCAGACGTCGACGTTGCGCGCCAGGAAGATCTTGTCCTGGGTCAGGGTGCCGGTCTTGTCGGTGCACAGCACGTCCATGGCGCCGAAGTTCTGGATCGCGTCGAGGCGTTTGACGATGACTTTCTTGCGCGACAGGAACACCGCGCCCTTGGCCAGGGTCGAGGTGACGATCATCGGCAGCATCTCCGGGGTCAGGCCCACGGCAATCGACAGTGCGAACAGCAGCGCTTCGGTCCAGTCGCCCTTGGTGAAACCGTTGATGAACAACACCAGCGGCGCCATCACGAACATGAAGCGAATCAACAGCCAGCTGACTTTGTTGACGCCGGTCTGGAACGAAGTCGGCGCGCGATCCGTCGCACCGACCCGCTGGGCCAGCGCACCGAAATAGGTGCAGTTGCCGGTGGCGAGGATCACCGCCATGGCCGTGCCGGACACCACGTTGGTGCCCATGAACAGGATGTTGTCCAGGTCCAGCGGGTTCTGCGTGTCGCGGTCCTGCTGCCGGGGAAATTTTTCCACCGGCATCGATTCGCCGGTCATGGCCGCCTGGCTGACGAACAGGTCCTTGGCGCTGAGCACCCGGCAATCGGCGGGAATCATGTCCCCGGCAGACAGCACGATCAGGTCGCCCGGCACCAGTTGTTTGATTGGCAGTTCGATGCGCTGCGCGCTGTGGTTCTCAAGGTCCCTGCGCATCACTGTGGCCGTGTTGCTGACCATGGCCTTGAGGGCATCGGCGGCCTGATTGGATTTGGTTTCCTGCCAGAAACGCAGCAAGGTCGAGAGCACCACCATGGAGAAAATCACGATGGCGGCTTTCATGTCTTCGGTCAGCCAGGAGATGACCGCCAGCAGTGTCAGCAGCAGGTTGAACGGATTCTTGTAGCAGTGCCACAGGTGCGTCCACCAGGGCAGCGGTTGTTCGTGCTCGACTTCATTGAGGCCGAACTGCTCGCGCAGGGCATCGGCTGCAGGCTCGCTCAAGCCATCGGTGTGAGAGCCGAGTGTGTCAAGCAACTGGCCAGTGTCGCTGCCGGCAGCGTTGACCAGGGTTTGCGCCAGGGTGGGCGGGACTTCACGGCTGACCGTGGTGTCGGTGAAGGTTTCCAGCAACGCCAGGCGACGGAAGTGCCGGGCGATGTGGCGGTTACGCAGGAAGCCTGCGAAGAATTCCTTGAGGGTAAGTTTCATGGCTGGTGCCCCTTTGGTCAGCCGGGAAACCGTCGAGCAGGCAGGTCCACGCCTCTGCCGCCGGAACAACCGGCAAAGCAAGGCCTGGCGCGCCGGTCACGAATGACAGGCGTGTCGATAGAGCGGCGGTCACGACAAAAAGTCGAAACCACGCACTGTTCAGTGTCGATGAGAGGGACGTCGGGACACGGCCGGGACTGGCCATGATCAGGATGCCGCTGCTCGCTTGTCGGCGAGACAACGGCACAGGAGACTGCGCGTTATCTGGCCGAGAAAATGCCGGTTACCGAGACCGGCCGACAACTGTCACTCGAACAAGTACCCACTGTGGGTCTCCGTAATGGATGAAAACGCGCGAAGCTTACGCCCCGATGTTTGGGGAGTAAACCCGTTACATAGTCTTGCAGGGGCAATCTCGGAGTTCTTCAGGAAGGGTTCAGGAATCAATATTTGCGGTGTTCTTTCCGGCCCCTTCGCGAGCAAGCCCGCTCCCACAATTGATCTGCGAACACAGGGCAAAATGTGGGAGCGGGCTTGCTCGCGAAGGCGACCTGTCAGGCGCTGAAAAACTCAGCTGGCCGTGGCCAACAACAGATCCACCACCGACCGCCCATGCCCGCGATGCTTGCCATGCTCATACAGCGAACCGGCAATCTCATCGGCACGGATCGGCAGGATCGACAGCAAGGTGTCGCTCAGCCCGTGGCTGGCCTGGCAGAAGCCCTGCATGTAGAGACCGGCCTTGCAGCGTTCATCCGTGATCAGTTTGTAATTGCGATCGACCTTGAAATCGCCCAGGTACTCTTCCAGCGGCGCCAGCAGCTTGCGGTGCATCTGCCGCTCGTAACCGGTGGCGAGCACCACGGCATCGTAGTGACGCACCGAGACTTCACCGGTGGCGTTGTTGCGCAGCAC
Organism: Pseudomonas sp. FW305-70; assembly: GCF_058783925.1. Lineage (NCBI taxonomy): Bacteria > Pseudomonadati > Pseudomonadota > Gammaproteobacteria > Pseudomonadales > Pseudomonadaceae > Pseudomonas > Pseudomonas sp. FW305-70. The sequence continues at coordinate 71,931 of NZ_JBYSYZ010000021.1, read as the reverse complement.
CAGTTCGACACCACGTTCGTTGGCGGTGGCCTTTTCGATCGTGGTCAGGGTATGGAACGCATGACGGGCGATGCCCGAGACCTTCTGCCGGTAGAAGATGCCGTAGATGCGCTCGATCAGATCGATGTCCACCACCGAATAGTTGGTGTTGTGGTACTCGTTGACCAGGCGCTCGCGCTCGCTGTCGGGTTGCTGGAACACCAGGTCGGTGAACTCCGGCGAGAACACTTCGTTGACGAAGGGGCTGTCGTCGGCCGGCTTCAGTGCCGAGCCGCGCAGGATCATGTCCACCTGCACCGACGGGAAGCTGTCGTTCAAATCGATGAAGGCCTCGGCGGCGCTCTGCCCGCCACCGATGATCGCAATGCTCATCGGCTGATTGTTCACGCACGGCTGCCTGGCCATCTGCGCCAGGTACTGGGAATGGTGGAACACCCGGCCGTCATCCTTGAGCGCCTTGAACACCTCGGGAATACGCGGCGTGCCACCGGCGCTGACCACCACCGAACGGGTGGTGCGCACCTGTTGATGCCCGCTCGCATCGCGGGAAATCACCCGCAATGCCTCGACCTGATGGTTGTGCAGCACCGGCTCGATGGTCAGCACTTCTTCGCCGTAACGGCTTTGTGCCGTGAACTGCCCGGCCACCCAGCGCAGGTAGTCGTTGTACTCCATGCGGCACGGATAGAAGGTGCCCAGGTTGATGAAGTCCACCAGGCGCCCGTGGGCCTTGAGGTAATTGACGAATGAATAGGGGCTGGTCGGGTTGCGCAGGGTCACCAGGTCCTTGAGGAAGGAAATCTGCAACTCGCTCTGGGTCACCAGGGTGTTGCCGTGCCAGCGGTAGTCGGCCTGCTTGTCGAGAAACAGCACATCCAGGTTGCCCTGGCTCGCCCCGCGCTCTTGCAGCGCAATGGCCAGTGCCAGGTTCGACGGGCCGAAACCGACGCCGATCAGGTCGTGAACGAGGGGCGATGCAATTGCCTGTGTCATTTCCAGTGTCCTCTGGATGTTCCCCGCAACAGCGGGGCATTGAACCTAAGTGACCTGACCGGCCTTGGGCAGGGCAACAGGTCGTCTGTTGAGTAGGAACGAGGACAATGGAACAAAATTTAACCGGGCTTGATGAATCCCGGAGGATCAGTGACCTTCCCACTGGCGCATCCGCGCACGGCAATGCTTCATGGCATTGACGATGTGCTTTTCCACCAGCGCACGGGAAATACCCAGTTGTCCGGCGATTTCCAGATGGGACAGGCCATCGATCTTGCGCAGCAGAAAACTCTCGCGGCACAGCCGTGGCAGTTCCGCCAGGGCACGCTGGAGCATGTCCAGACGCTGGCCGTGATCGAGGACCTTGTGCGGTGAAGGTATGAAGCAGCTTTCTTCGCTGTCGAGTACGTCCAGCGGCTCGGTGCGACGCAAGGCGTTGCGCCGGTGGTCATCGACGACCAGGTTTAGAGCGGTGCGATAAAGGAATGCCCGGGGCTGCTCGATCGGTGTATCGCTGGAACGCTCCAGGACCCGCAGGTAAGCGTCATGCACCACATCTTCGGCCACCTGACGGTTGCCCAGCCTGGCGTTCAGGAAACACACCAGCTCGCGATAGTAGTTTTCCAACATGACTCCCGTCCGCACGGGGGTGCGGTTGCTGTCCTTGAGCCGTTTCGGCGACCGCTGGAACACGCAGTGGCACGATAGTGGCAGTTTGAGAAGTGTAATTTATAGTAATTCTCATATAGATTTAAAGTACTGCTTCACCTTTCCCGGCATTTAGTCACGAACCCTGTAGGAGTGAGCTTGCTCGCGATGGCATCAAGGACAACGCGTTGATCCAGACAGCACGCGTTATCGTTAACGTCCATCGCGAGCAAGCTCGCTCCTACAAGGGGTTGTGTCACCACCTAAATTCCCCGGCGCTTTCTACGTTTACAGGACAGCTCCCCGTCTCTGCCCGGACGGGCCGATTTCCCAAGGCCGGAACCCCGCATGAAACGCCCCCGACAGACCCGACGCGCCCTGCTTGCAGCACTTTGTCTGATCCCCGTGGTGGCCGTCGCCGCCTGGCAGTTCATCCCGCCGGGCCGCGACCAGTTCACCACCGTCCAGGTCAGCCGCGCCGACATTGAAAGCAGCGTCACCGCCCTGGGCACCCTGCAACCGCGGCGCTATGTCGACGTCGGCGCCCAGGCCTCCGGGCAAATCCACAAGATCCACGTGGAAGTTGGCGACCGGGTCAAGGAAGGCCAATTGCTGGTGGAAATCGACCCGTCCACGCAACAGGCCAAACTCGATGCCGGACGCTTCTCCATCGAAAACCTCAAGGCGCAGCTGCAGGAACAGCGGGCGCAACACGAACTGGCCCGGCAGAAATACCAGCGCCAGCAGAACCTCGCCGCTGGCGGCGCCACCCGTGAAGAAGACGTGCAGACCGCCCAGGCCGAACTGCGCGTGACCCAGGCGCGCATCGACATGTTCCAGGCGCAGATCCGCCAGGCCGAAGCCAGCCTGCGCAGCGATCAGGCGGAGCTCGGCTACACGCGGATTTATGCACCGATGGCCGGCACAGTAGTGGCGCTGGATGCCCGCGAGGGCCAGACCCTCAATGCCCAACAGCAGACACCGCTGATCCTGCGCATCGCCAAGCTGTCGCCCATGACTGTATGGGCCGAGGTCTCGGAGGCCGACATCGGCCACGTCAAACCGGGCATGCACGCCTGGTTCACCACCCTGAGCGGCGGCACCCGGCGCTGGACCAGCACCGTGCGGCAAATCCTCCCCGTGCCGCCCAAGCCCCTGGACCAGACCAGCCAGGGCGGTGGCAGCCCCGCCAGCACCAGCAAAAGCGGGAGTGCCCGCGTGGTGCTGTACACCGTGCTGCTGGACGTCGACAACGCCGACAACGCGCTGATGGCGGAAATGACCACCCAGGTGTTCTTCGTCGCCAACCAGGCGCAGAACGTCCTCACCGCACCCATCGTCGCCCTGCAAACCGGCGCACAGCCAGACCTGCAGACCGCGCAAGTGGTCGCCAAAAACGGCAGCATCGAACAGCGCAACGTGCGCACCGGCATCAGTGACCGCCTGCGGGTGCAGATCCTCGACGGCCTGCAAGAAGGCGATCACCTGTTGATCGGCCCGGTCGACGGGAGTGGCGGCTGAATGCTGACGCCCCTGATCGAACTTTCGGACATCCGCAAAGCCTACGGCGGTGGCGAGGCGCCTGAAGTTCACGTATTGCGCGGTATCGACCTGTCGATCCATGCCGGGGAATTCGTGGCGATTGTCGGCGCCTCCGGTTCCGGCAAGTCGACGCTGATGAACATCCTCGGCTGCCTCGACCGTCCGACCTCGGGCGAATACCGTTTCGCCGGGGAAAACGTCGCCGCCCTCGACAGCGACGAACTGGCCTGGCTGCGGCGCGAAGCCTTCGGTTTTGTGTTCCAGGGCTATCACCTGATTCCGTCGGGTTCGGCCCAGGAGAACGTCGAGATGCCGGCCATCTATGCCGGCACTCCGGCCGCCGAACGTCACGCCCGCGCCGCCGCCCTGCTCGAGCGCCTCGGCCTGGCTTCGCGCACCGGCAACCGCCCCCATCAACTCTCCGGCGGCCAGCAGCAACGGGTGTCGATCGCCCGCGCGCTGATGAACGGCGGCCACATCATCCTTGCCGACGAACCCACCGGCGCCCTCGACAGCCACAGCGGCGCCGAGGTCATGAGCCTGCTCGACGAGCTGGCGAGCCAGGGCCACGTGGTGATCCTCATCACCCACGACCGCGAAGTGGCGGCCCGGGCCAAACGCATCATCGAGATCCGCGACGGCCTGATCATCAGCGACAGCGCCAGTGAAAACCCGACCGCGCAACATTCGGCCAACCCGGGTGCGCTACAAGCCGTCGACCTGCGCAAGCGCTTGAGTGAAGGCGCCGAAGCCACCGGCGCCTGGAAGGGTGAATTGGTCGATGCCGTGCACGCGGCGTGGCGGGTGATGTGGATCAACAAGTTCCGCACCGCGCTGACCCTGCTCGGGATCATCATCGGTGTCGCCTCGGTGGTGGTCATGCTGGCCGTGGGTGAAGGCAGCAAACGCCAGGTGATGGCGCAGATGGGCGCGTTCGGTTCCAACATCATTTACCTCAGCGGCTCGGCGCCCAACCCGCGTACGCCGATGGGCATCATCACCCTCGATGAGGTCGCAGCGATTGCCAGCTTGCCCCAGGTCATGCGGATCATGCCGGTCAACGGCCAGGAGGCCGGGGTGCGCTTCGGCAACCTTGATCACATGAGCTATGTCGGTGGCAACGACACCAACTTCCCGGCGATCTTCAACTGGCCGGTGGTCGAGGGCAGCTACTTCACCCACGCCGATGAACAGAACGCCGCGGCGGTCGCGGTGATCGGGCACAAGGTGCGGACCAGGTTGCTCAAGGACGTGGCCAACCCGATCGGCCAGTACATCCTGATCGAAAACGTACCCTTCCAGGTGGTCGGCGTGCTCGCCGAAAAAGGCGCCAGCTCCGGCGACTCCGACAGCGACGACCGCATTGCCATCCCCTACTCCGCCGCCAGTGTGCGCCTGTTCGGCACGTACAATCCCGAGTACATCGCCATCGCCGCCGCCGACGCGCGCAAGGTCAAGGAAACCGAAAAGGCCATCGAGCAATTGATGCTGCGCCTGCACGACGGCAAGCACGACTTCGAACTGACCAACAATGCCGCAATGATCCAGGCCGAGGCACGCACGCAAAACACCCTGTCGCTGATGCTCGGTTCGATTGCCGCCATTTCGCTGCTGGTGGGCGGGATCGGCGTGATGAACATCATGCTCATGACCGTACGCGAACGTACCCGCGAGATCGGCATCCGCATGGCCACCGGTGCGCGCCAGCGCGACATCCTGCGCCAGTTCCTCACCGAAGCGGTGATGCTCTCGGTGGTGGGCGGCCTCACCGGGATTGCCTTGGCGCTGATCGTCGGTGGCGTGCTGATTTTCAGCGAAGTGGCTGTCGCGTTCTCCCTGATAGCGGTGCTGGGCGCCTTCGGCTGCGCCCTGGTCACCGGTGTTGTTTTCGGCTTTATGCCGGCCCGCAAAGCTGCCCGACTCGACCCGGTCACGGCCCTTACCAGTGAATGATCGATTGATGAAGCCGCCACTCAGTGTGTTAACCCTGTGCCTGTTGCTCAGTGCCTGCGGCACCCCGGCCCAGCGCCCCGACAGCGGCATCCAGCCGCCGGCCTCTTGGCAATCGCCGCACACCGCAGGCGCTGTCCATGACAACCAACAATGGTGGAACCGCTTCGGCAGCCCGCAACTGGGGCGCCTGATCGAACAGGCGCGCCTCGGCAGTTACGACTTGGCCGCCGCCATCGCCAGAGTGCGCCAGGCCCAGGCCGACACGGTCATCGCCGGCGGCTCGCAACTGCCGGAGGTCAAGGCCTCGGCCAATGCCAATCGCCAGAAGCTGATGCGGGGCAGCGGCTACAGTCAGCTCGATGCCGACAGCGATAACGACGCCGTCGACTACTTCAATGCGAACCTGGTGGCCAGCTACGAAATCGATTTCTGGGGCGGCCAGCGCGCCAGCCGCGACAGTGCTCAATTCAGTCTGAACGCCAGCGAGTTCGATCAGGCCACCGTGGAATTGACCTTGCTCAGCGGCGTGGCCAACAGTTACGCGCAAGCCTTGTCGTTGCAGGAGCAGAGCCGCATCGCCGAGTTGAACCTGGCCAATGCGCAAAGCGTGCTGAAACTGGTGCAGACCCGCTTCGATTCGGGCTCGGCCACGGCCCTGGAACTGGCGCAGCAAAAAAGCCTGGTGGCGGCGCAGCAACGCCAGCTGCCGCTGGTGCGGCAACAGGCCGAGGAGGCGCGAATCAGCCTCGCCGCCCTGCTCGGCCGCCCGGTACAGGCACTGTCGCTGGGTCAGGAACGCTTCGATCAACTGACCTGGCCGGCCATCGACGCCGGGGTGCCCAGCCAGTTGCTCAGCCGCCGTCCGGACATTGCCCGGGCCGAGGCGCAACTGGCCGCCGCCCAGGCCGACGTCACCGTCGCCCGGGCCGCCATGCTGCCCACCGTGACCCTCACCGCCGAAATCGGCTCCGGGGCCGACCGGGTCGACGATATTCTGCGCAGTCCCTTCTACAACCTCAGCGCCGGGCTGCTTGCGCCGGTGTTCAACAACGGCCGCCTCGGCGCCCAGCGCGACAAGGCCACGGCACGCCAGCAAGAACTGCTGGAAACCTATCGCGGCGCGATCATCAACGGCTTCGCCGACGTCGAAAAAGCCCTCAACAGCATTCGCGGGCTGGACGAACAGCGCGGGTGGCAGAGTGAAGAACTGAGCCAGGCGCAGACTGCATTCAACATTGCGCAAAGCCGTTACCAGGCCGGGGCCGAGGATTTGCTGACAGTCCTGGAAACCCAACGCACGCTGTATGCGGCGCAGGATTTGAATGTGCAACTGCGCTTGTCGCGGATGCAGGCGAGCATTGCGTTGTACAAGGCGTTGGGTGGGGGGTGGCAGGCTCTTTAATCGTGGTGTCTGTCAGGACGCCTTCGCGAGCAAGCCCGCTCCCACATTTTGACCTGTGTTCACAGATCAATTGTGGGAGCGGGCTTGCTCGCGAAGGGGCAGGAACATTCAACATCAATGCCCCTGATTTCTCGATTTAACGGTAACGCTGTTATCAAGCCTGGCTCTGTTTAGCCTTCAGATTTCGCGCATACCACGGCCGCTGCGGCACCTTGCGGAACAAATCCTTCAGCTTCTTTTCGTCCTCGCCAAAGGTAATACGCAACGCCAGCTTCATGGTTTCCGGGTCCATTTCCACTGACTTGCCCGCCTGCAACCCCGGCGTGGTGCTGCAGCCATGGGTGACCGGGCCGAGCCACGGGTCATCGATTTCGACCCAACGCCCCGGCGCAAACCAGGGCACGCCATTGACCTGCAGCCGACTGACCTGCCCCGGGTGGAAGCGCTCATGGGCGCGGAACCAGTCCTCCAGACGATCGTCGATCCAGCCGTGGAAATGCCAGAACACCGGGTTCACATGGGAGGAAAACGGGTCGCCGAGGAAGTCGTTTTCCGCGGCGAACCAGCGCGCGGAAAAGTCTGCCGGATCACGGGCAAAGGGCACCGGCTGACCGTTGGACGGATCACGCGGCACCGAAGCCCAGCGCATGTGCAGCCAGTCGTGCAGGCCCAGTTCAACCTCCGAGCCGAACTGGCCGAGGGTCAGCGTCGACAGGTAACGCGGATCACGGTAGCGCGATTCCCAGACCTGGAAATTGCTGTGATACGTCTCGCCGGTCTTGATGTCACTGACCCATTGCGTGTATTCGTCATCGTCCTCGGCCAGCCAGGTCGGCGGCAGCGCGGTACCGTCGTGGTTGTCGAAGTAGCGGGCGAAGCCAGGCCGGTCCCGCGCCAGCTCCGGTTGCGGCAACGGGAAGTGCGGCCAGGACGGCAAGTCCTGCATCGAACGCGCCGTGCCAAGCATGTGCCGATGCATGAAGAAAAAGTCCACGCCCGAACCGTTGCGATCCTTGCGCACACCTCGGCCATCGCGCTCCCTGTCTCGCGGACCGGGTTGCCAGCCGAGCCCGCGTAAGGCGCCGCGCTGCTCTTCGGACAGCTTGTGCCACTTGTCCCGGGAGGCATGCCAGAGCTGGTGGAACAGACGGTGCTCCGGCGATACCAGCCAGGCCAGCAGGGCCGGATTGAGGCCGCTGCGTTCACGTGCTTCAGGGAATGTCCGTTTGACGGCAATGAAACGATTGTCCTGGGACGTCAGCATCAGCGGGCGCTTGAGGTCCAGCACGCGCCCACTGAGACTGCCGCTGCCGGCGTTACCGAAACCGGCCCAGACCTCATCCAGAGTCATGTCGAATTCGTAATCGCAACAGCCGCTGGCGCCCAGCAGTCGCCAACCGAGCTGCTTCGGGTTGGCCCCGGACAGATCGCCGAGCACCCGGTAACGGGGCTCCTCGGTGGAGCGCAAACGCTCGGCAGTGTCGAGGAAGCCGACCACGCCGCGACCTTTGTGAGCGATGTCGAGAAAGACCTCCAGCCCCTCCAGCGGCAAGCCTTCGATGCCGGCGTCACGGCCTTCGAACCGAATCTTCCAGACCCCGCGCAAGGCGTCCGCCAACCGCTGGCCGGCCACGTCCGCCACGTCGAACGAGGCTTCGCCCGGGGTGATCGCAGGGTCCGGTTTGGTCAGTTCGCGATGCCCGTAGTAGACCGCAGGCACGGCGGCACCGGTCAGCGCCAGGCCCGCGAGGAACCATCGTCGAGAAATCGTCATTGCCCTACCTGTGTCAGCCATGGAGCAGGCTTTATCCAAGCTAGAACGTTTGTTGCCCTGACAAATTTAAAAGCTTCGCGAGCAAGCCCGCTCCCACAGGTAACCGCATTCCAAATGTGGGAGCGGGCTTGCTCGCGAAGAGGCCGGCACAAACACCTAAATTATTGGATCAGCCATACGTTCCCCCCAGATAGCAAAGGCCCCCGCGCCTGATCCCCGACGGCGAACCTGACTGAGACGGCAATGACAAAACCACGTTCGAAAAAGGCTCTTTTCATCGGCTTGCCGCTGGCCCTGGCGATCAGCGCAGGGGCAGGCTTCGGGGCTTGGGACTACTGGTTCAGGGACAACCCCGGCTACCCGGTGAAGGTGATGAAACAGGCCGATCAACTGCAGGAGCGTATCCTTTCGTTCGACAGCCACATCACCATACCGATGGACTTCGGCACTGCCGGCAACGAAGTCGACAAGGACGGCGAAGGCCAGTTCGACCTGGTCAAGACCGGACGCGGGCGCCTGTCCGGGGCGGCGCTGACGATTTTCGGCTGGCCGGAAATCTGGAACGGTCCCAACGCGCCCCATCGCCCGACCGCCGGTTTCGTCGACGAGGCCCGACACGAGCAGGAAACCCGCTACAAGATCATCAGCACGATGGTGCGCGACTTCCCCAATCAAGTCGCCATCGCCTACACCCCCGACGACTTCCGGCGCCTGCACGGCGAAGGCAAGTTCGCAATTTTCATCAGCATGCTCAACGCCTACCCGCTGGGCAATGACCTTAACGCCCTGGACAAGTGGGCGGCGCGCGGCATGCGCATGTTCGGCTTCAGCTACGTGGGCAACAACGCCTGGGCCGACTCGTCGCGGCCCCTGCCGTTCTTCAATGATTCGCGGGACGCCCTCGGCGGGCTATCGGACATCGGCAAGCAAGCGGTGCAGCGTCTCAACGACCTGGGCGTGATCATCGATGTGTCGCAGATGTCGACCAAGGCCCTGGAGCAGGTCGCGCACCTGAGCCGCACGCCGATGGTCGCCTCGCACTCGGCGCCACGCGCCCTGGTGGACATCCCGCGCAACCTCAGCGATGCGGAAATGCAGTTGATCAAGAACAGCGGCGGCGTGGTGCAGATTGTCGGTTTCCCGACCTACATCCGCCCGCTGAGCCAGGCCACCCAGGACAAGCTCAACGCCCTGCGCGCGCGCTTCGACCTGCAACCGCTGCAAGGCCTGGAAATGGCGCTGATGCCGGGTGACCCGGTGATCACCGTCTGGCCCGAGCAGCGTTTCGGCGAATACGCCAGCCAGCTCTATTCGATCCTCGACGAGGAACCCAAGGCCAGTCTCAAGGATTACGGCGACGCGATCGATTACGCCGTGAAAAAAATCGGCATCGACCACGTCGGCATCAGTTCCGACTTCAATGATGGCGGCGGCCTCGACGGCTGGAAAGACGTCAGCGAAGCCCGCAACGTGACCGCCGAACTGATCAGCCGCGGCTACAGCGAGGCCGACATCGCCAAGCTCTGGGGCGGCAATTTCCTGCGGGTCTGGGACCAGGTGCAAAAATCCTCCCGGCCCGTGGTCCAGAACTGATTTTCTCCTTTTGCCAAAGCGAACCGAACCCATGACCAACCGTCGTTCATTCCTCAAGCAGGCCGGTATTCTGGCGGCCGGCATTCCCCTGGCCTCGGCCGTGAACCTGCCGGCACTGGCCGCGACCCCGGCACCCTTGCCCAAGGACAAATGGGACCAGTTGCGCCAATTGTTCACGCAGGACCCGAACTACCTGCACTTCGCCAACTTCCTGGTGACCTCGCACCCGCGTCCGGTGCGTGAAGCCATCGAGATGCACCGCGCCAACCTCGATCGCAACCCCGGCCTGGCCATGGACTGGCATCGCGGCGAAACCGAACGCCGCGAAGAAGAGGTGCGCGTCTGGGCCGGGCGCTATTTGAAAGCCAAACCGTCGCAGATCGCCCTGACCGGCAGCACCACCGAAGGCCTGGCGATGATCTACGCCGGCATCCACGTGCGCCCGGACCAGGAGATCCTCACCAGCGAACACGAGCACTACGCCGCCAACAGCGTGTTCGAATACCGCACCCAGAAGGACGGCACCCAGGTTCGCAAGATCAAATTGTTCGAAGACCCGTACAAGGTCTCGACCGCCGAAGTGCTGGCCGCGATTGAACGCAACATTCGCCCCGAGACCCGCGTACTGGGCATGACCTGGGTGCACTCCGGCAGCGGCGTGAAGCTGCCCATCGGCGAAATCGGCAAACTGGTGGAAGAGAAAAACCGTGGCCGCGAGGACAAGGATCGCATCCTCTACGTGATCGATGGCGTCCACGGCTTCGGCGTGGAGAACCTCGACTTCCCGGACATGCACTGCGATTTCTTCATCGCCGGTACCCACAAATGGATGTTCGGCCCACGGGGCACCGGGATCATCTGCGCCCGTTCCGACGAGCTCAAGGACGTGACCCCGACCATCCCGACCTTCTCCGAAGCCACGCAGTTTTCCACGGTGATGACCTACGGCGGCTATCACTCGTTCGAACACCGCTGGGCATTGACCGAAGCCTTCAAGTTGCACCTGGACCTGGGCAAGGCCGAGGTCGCGGCACGCATCCATGACATCAACAGCTACCTGAAAAAACGCTTGCAGCAGCACCCGTCGGTGGAGCTGGTGACGCCACTGTCACCGGAGTATTCCGCCGGTTTCACCTTCTTCCGCATCAAGAACCGCGACTGCGAAGAAGTCGCCAATTACCTGATGGATCAGCGCGTGGTGTGCGATGCCGTGGACCGTGATGTCGGGCCGATCATTCGAGTGTCGCCGGGGTTGCTCAATACCCAAGCGCACATCGACAGGTTGATGGAACTGTTGGCCAACCAGGCCTGACTGAGCGAGAGCCATTATGAAAAATACCCTGAATAAACTTGGCGCCCTGACGCTGTTGGCCGTGCTCGGCAGCGCCTTGCCCGGCCTCGCCCAGGCCTACACTGCGCCATTGCCCGGCAAGGTCTTCAAGGATTGCCGCAACTGCCCGGAAATGGTCGTGCTGCCCGCCGGCACCTTCACCATGGGTACCCCGGACGACGAAGTCGGCCGCGAGCCTGATGAAGGCCCGATGCATGAGGTGACGTTCGACAAACCGTTCGCCATGAGCCGTTACCAGATCACCGCCGGCGAATGGAACCAATACATGAAGGAAACCGGCATCACCCTGCCCGACGGCGACACCCGCCCCGGCCGCGCGTGCACCAACGGCAAGCCGAGTTACCCCCAGGGCCCGCGCCAGCCGGCGGTGTGCATGAACTTCGCCGAGGTCAGCGCCTACGTCGCCTGGCTGTCGATGAAAACCGGCCAGCACTACCACATCGTCAGCGAAGCCCAGCGCGAGTACGCGGCCCGTGGCGGATCGACGGGCGCGTTCCCCTTCCCGTTCGACCCCGGCACCGAGTACAGCATCGCCACCCACGCCAACACCTACGGCCCGACCGACGGCTACAGCTACAGCTCGCCGGTCGGCAGCTTCCCGGCGAATGCCTTTGGCCTGTACGACATGCACGGCAACGTCTACGAGTGGATCGCCGACTGCTACCACCCGGACTACGTCGGCGCGCCCACCGACGGCAGCGCCTGGACCGAGCCCGACTGCGACACCCTGCGCATCCGTGGCAATGACTGGGGCGAAGCACCGGTGTTTTCCCGTTCGGGCAACCGCAACGACATCGACCCGCAGACCCGTGGTGACTGGATCGGATTCCGTGTAGTACGCAGTCTCTAACCTCCCCCCACACCTTGTGGGAGCGGGCTTGCTCGCGAAAGCGGAGGGTCAGAAAAGTTGATGTTGACTGACACGACGCCTTCGCGAGCAAGCCCGCTCCCACAGGTTTTGTGTCGCCCACCCTTTAAATTAAGCCCTCCATCAGACGTTCTACTGGGTATCTGCCTCAAGACCCAAGGAACCCTCTGCTCATGACCCAGCCAACGCGCGGTGCAATTCATGAATTGTTCAGCCTCCTGAAACCGTTCCGGCTCGTCGTCAGTCTGTCGATCGTCCTGGGCATGGTCGGCGGCTTGAGCGTGACGGTGCTGCTGGCCACCATCAACAACGCGCTGCACTCGCCGGACGGCCTGACCCAGGGCGTGGTCGCGCTGTTCGGCGGTCTGTGCCTGCTGGCTCTGGGCAGTTCGATCTGTTCGGACATCGGCACCAACTACGTCGGCCAGCACATCATTGCCAAACTGCGCAAAGAGCTGGGGGAAAAAGTACTCTCGGCGCCCATCGAGCAGATCGAGCGCTACCGCAGCCACCGGTTGATCCCGGTGCTGACCCACGACGTCGACACCATCAGCGACTTCGCCTTCGCCTTCGCGCCGCTCGCCATTTCCCTGACCGTAACCCTCGGCTGCATGGGTTACCTGGCGATGCTGTCGTGGCCGATGTTCCTGATGATGGTGCTGGCGATTGCCATCGGCACCGGCATCCAGTTCTACGCGCAGGGCAAGGGTATCCAGGGTTTCATGGCCGCCCGCGACGCCGAAGACGAATTGCAGAAGCACTACAACGCCATTGCCGGCGGCGCCAAGGAATTGCGCATCCACCGTCCGCGCCGCCAGCGCATGTTCGTCAAGGGCATCCAGGGCACCGCCGATTTCATCTGCGACACCCAGGTACGTTCGATCAACACCTTCGTGATCGCCAAGACCCTCGGCTCGATGTTGTTCTTCGTGGTCATCGGCCTGGCGCTGGCCCTGCAATCGTTCTGGCCCAGCGCCGACCAAGCGGTGATGAGCGGCTTCGTGCTGGTGCTGCTGTACATGAAAGGCCCGATCGAGCACCTGGTCAGCACCTTGCCGATCGTGAGCCGGGCGCGCATCGCCTTTCGCCGCATCGCCGAACTGTCGAGCCGGTTTTCCTCGCCGGAGCCGCACCTGCTGCTCAACGACCAAGGCACCTCGCCGGCTGTGGTCAACAGCCTGCAACTGAACAACGTCAGCTACGCCTTCCCCGCCGCACCGGGCAGCGACGCGTTTCGCCTGGGCCCGGTGAACCTGACCATCGCGCAAGGCGACATCATTTTCATCGTCGGCGAAAACGGCTGCGGCAAGACCACGCTGATCAAGTTGCTGCTGGGCCTCTACGCCCCGCAACACGGCGAAATCCTGCTCAACGGCCAAGGCATCGATGCGCACAATCGAGACGACTACCGCCAGCTGTTCACCACGATCTTTGCCGACTACTACCTGTTCGATGACGTGGTGCAGGGTGACCAGCACATCCCCGAAGATGCCAATGCCTACCTGCAACGCCTGGAAATTGCGCACAAGGTCAGCGTCCGGGACGGCCGTTTCACCACCACCGACCTGTCCACCGGCCAGCGCAAGCGCCTGGCGCTGGTCAATGCCTGGCTGGAAGAACGCCCGGTGCTGGTGTTTGACGAATGGGCCGCCGACCAGGACCCGACCTTCCGCCGCATCTTCTACACCGAGCTGCTGCCGGACCTCAAGCGCCTGGGCAAAACCATCATCGTCATCTCCCACGACGACCGCTACTTCGACATGGCCGATCAACTGGTGCGCATGGAATCGGGCCGGGTCATCACTGAGCGCACGACCGCCTGACAGCGGTGATTGCAAGCAGGTTGTTGTTTTTTTGAAGTTTTTTTTCCGGTTTAGGCAAAGTGGCCCGTCTAATAATAATTATCATTAACTAAAAAACTGCACACACACTTCTGGAGCGATTCGAGCAATGCAAAGCCTTACTCTGTCCCGCGCACCCTTGGCATTAGCCATCGATCGGCAAAAGAAATTCCGAACGGTCGTGCCGGGTGCGCTGTTGACCCTGTTGCTGCTGGGCACTTCCCAGGTCGAGGCGGCCCCGGTGAACGTCAACGTGCCGGCCCAGTCGCTGGCCAGTGCATTGCGCGAACTGGGCCAGCAGACCAACCTGCAGATTCTCTACAGCCAGGACATGGTCAACGGCATCAAGTCCACGGCGGTGTCCGGCAACATGGAACCGGAACAGGCACTGAAAACCTTGCTGCTGGGGAGCGGCATCAATTTTCAGTTGAATGGCAACACCGTGTCGCTGGTGCCAGCGGTCGGTGACTCCAGTGCATTGCAGCTGGGTGCGACCTCCATCACCGGCGTGGCGTTGGGCCCGACCACCGAAGGCACGCATTCCTACACCAGCGATGAAGTGACCATCGGCAAAGGCAACATCAAGCTCAAGGACATGCCGCAGTCGGTGTCCGTCGTCACGCGCCAGCGCATGGACGACCAGAACATGAACAGCCTGCAGGACGCCATGCGTCAGGTCACCGGCGTGACCATCAAGACCTACAACTCCGGCTCCAGCCTCAACGACGTCTACATGCGCGGCTTCCTCGTCGACCAGGTGCAGGTCGACGGCGTCTCGCAACCCACCGGCCAGGGCGACATGGCCACCAGTTTCGACCTGGCGATGTACGACCGCATCGAAGTGCTGCGCGGTCCGTCGGGCCTGTACCAGGGCGCAGGTGAGCCCGGCGGTACGATCAACGTGGTGCGCAAGCGCGCCCTGGGCAAATTCGCCCTCGGTGGCGAGCTGGCCGCCGGCTCCTACGATCACTACCGTTCCATGGTCGATGTCACCGGCCCGCTGAACGACCAGGGCACCGTGCGCGGTCGATTCATCACCGCCTACGAGAACAACCAGTCCTACGTCGACTACGCGCAGAACGAACGCCCGATGGTCTATGGTCGCCTGGAATTCGACCTCGACCCGGCCACCACATTGTCGGTCGGTGGCGCTTACCAGAAGAACAACTCCACCCCGGCCTTCGGCTTGCCGGCCTATGCCGATGGCACCTTGCTGGACGTTCCGCGCTCGACCTTCGTCGACGCCAAGTGGAACACCCTGAACGAGAAGGTCTGGGAATCCTTTGCCGAAGTTGATCACGAACTGGACAACGGCGGTCAGTTCAAGACCACCCTGACCTACCGCGACGCCGAAACCCCGGAGCGTAACTTCACCTGGGCCGACGGCGCGGTCGACCCGGCCACCGGTGACAGCTGGGCCGTGGCCTACGACTACTACACCCACATCAAGACCATTGGCGTCGACAGCTTCGTCACCACGCCGTTCGAGTTCGCCGATCGCCGCCACGAGTTCACCCTGGGTGCCGAGTACCAGCACCTGGACAAGGACTTCACCTACGGCGGCGGTGAGTACTTCCCGATCAACGTGTGGGATCCGGGCAGCATCGACATCCCCCGCAACGACTATGCGCACGTCAACGGCAACTGGTCCAAGTCCGACCAGTACGGGGTCTATACCCGTGCCAAGTTCAACGTCACCGACTGGCTCGATGTCATCGGCGGCAGCCGTGTGACCTGGTACGAAGCCGACGCGAAGAACGCCAACGCCTTCTTCAACAACTTCGGCGAAGCCCACACCAGCATCAACCGCAAGGTCGTGCCATACGGCGCCCTCATCGGCAAGATCACCCCGGAACTGTCGACCTACTTCAGCTACACCGGCGTATTCAAACCACAGAGCGAAATCGGCGCGGACGGCGAGCCGGTCGGCCCGCGCGAAGGCAAGCAATACGAGATCGGCCTCAAGCGCGAGTTCTACGACGGTCGCCTGAACGCCAGCATCGCGGCCTTCCGTATCTACGATGAAAACCGCGCCGAATACGACAACAACTCCGGTGCCTACATGACCGAAGGCAAGGCACGCAGCGAAGGTTGGGAAACCGAGCTGAGTGGCAACCTGACCGAGAACTGGAGCATCGTCACCGGTTACGCCTACACCTCCACCAAGTTCCTGGACGGTGATGCGGCCAACAAAGGCAATACCTTCAGCACCATCACGCCCAAGCACAACTTCAACCTGTGGACCAAGTACGAGTTCACCGACGGTCCGCTCAAGGACTTCAGCGTCGGCGGTGGCGTGCGTGCGGTCAGCGACACCTACTACCAGCGTGACGTGAAGTTCGAACAAGGCGGCTATGCCATCACCTCGGCGCAGGTTGGCTACAAGTTCAACGAAAACCTGTCCTCGACACTGACCGCCAACAACCTGTTCGACCGCAAGTACTACGACCGCGTCGATGCCTCCTGGGGCACCAACTTCTACGGCGACCCGCGCACCGTGACCCTGAGCCTGCGCGCGCAGTACTGATTGCCGGCAGCTAATGCCTGTCAGCCGAGGCGCAGACCCTGTGGGAGCGAGCTTGCTCGCGATGACGATTGCACAGTCAACATCATCGTTGACTGACATTGCGCTATCGCGAGCAAGCTCGCTCCCACAGAAGTTGCAGCAGCCAAAGCCTTGCCCGATTCTGTTTTCTGTGGCGTGCATGTGACAACTCGGCGCTCTCTGCCTATCCTGCAAGGCAGTCTTTGCCCCCCTCACAACACACCCTTCATGGATCGAAAATGGCGACACCTGCGGATGCCCCCAACAGTGCCATCAACGAGCAAGGTAGCCGCGCGAAGCTGTCCAGGCCCCTGCCCATCAACCTGCGCGGACTGATTCTTTTCTTCGTCCTGCTGTCGGTCCTGGCGACGCTGTGCAACAGCCTCTACGTCGCTTACCGGGTGCAGCGTCAGTCCCTGATCCATACGACGCTTGAGGCCAACGCAGCCTATGCCGCAAAAGTCGCTTCCAGCATCGGTGAGTTCCTGAATTCGGCGCACAGTCGCTTGAACTACAGCGCCAACACGCTGGGCCGGCACTGGAACGACCCCGAAGTGCTGCGCAAAGAAGCCATACGCCTGCAAGCCCAGGATGCCGACTTCAACTCCATTGCCATTGTGGATGCGACAGGCAAAGTCCTGCAGGCCTATCCGGATACTTCGCAGATTGTCGGCGCCACGTTGACGTCGGAGGGCATCCAGCAGGCGCTCAAGGAACGTCGTCCATCGGTCAGCGCAGCTTACGTTTCCGCGGCGGGCAACCTGGTGGTGTTCATTTCACAACCGGTTTTCAACCCGTCAGGAGCGTTTCTCGGCGTCGTCGGCGGCTCGGTCTACCTGCTCAAGCAAAGCACCTTTCATACGATCATCAGCCGTCACTTCCATCACGAAGGGACCTTTGCGTTCATCGCCGACGGTAATCGGCGGCTGCTGTATCACCCGGACGATAAGCGCATCGGTGAGGTCCTGGGCTGGAGCCTGACGGTCGATGCGGCCTTGCGCGGCGAACGTGGCTCCCTGGAAGGCCCGAACTACAAGGGTGTTCCCATGCTCGCCGGTTTTGCCCAGGTGCCAGACGCCAACTGGGCGGTTGTCGCGCAACAACCCCGGGACCTCAGCCTGGCACCGCTGGGGCAACTCATGCGCGACATGGTCCTGGGCATGATCCCCGCCGGGCTGTTGGGGCTCGGATTGATTTTGCTCGGGACCACACTGATCGCCCGGCCGTTGCGCCAGTTATCGGCAGCCGCCGACCAGTTGGCCGCCCCGCAAACGAGCGAGCAACTGCGGCAAGTCCATGCCTGGTACCGCGACGCATCGGCCATTCGCCAGGCCATGCTGACCGGTGTGCAACTGCTCCAGCAAAAGCTTGGCCAACTCAGCCACGAAGCGCAAAGCGATCCCCTGACCGGCCTGGCCAATCGAAGGGCCATGGGCGGCGTACTGGATCTGCTGGCAAAAACCGGGCAAGCCTATTCGGTGCTGGCGCTGGATATCGATCACTTCAAAAAGGTCAACGACACCTTCGGGCATGACGCCGGTGACGTGGCCCTGAAAGAGGTCGCCGGCATCCTCAAGCAGAACTCCCGGACCGGCGACCTCGCCTGCCGCGCCGGTGGTGAAGAGTTCGCGCTGATCCTTCCGGATACGCCGCTGGATACCGCCAGGGTCATTGCCGAGCGGATACGCGAGCACATCGCACAGACCGAGGTGCCGCAGGTTGGAAAGCTGACGATGTCCATCGGCGTGGCTTGCCGGAGTGCGGACACCCCGATGCCCGAAAGCGTACTGAAACTGGCCGATGAGCGTCTTTATCTGGCCAAGCAGAGCGGGCGCAACCGGGTGATGGCATAGACGTCGCGTAATGTCCGGGAAAAACCGGTCGATTCAGGCTGTCACTGCGTGGGTTCTTTTTCTTCGTCCTTCGAACCACTTGAGGTCGCGGCATCCTTTTCCATCGCTTGCGAATCGGCGCCGGAGTTTGAGCCCGCGGCCTCCTCGCCCTTCTTGTCGGCCTTCTCGTCTTTGGCTTCAGCGCCTTGAGGCTGGTTGATGCCAGGCACGGCAGCAGGCGGGACAGCGGAACCCGCCGTCGCGTTCTCGGCGACCAGCGCAAAAAAAGAGCCCGTCGACAACAGACCCGCAGCCATGAGTGCGAGCATTTTCCTGTTCATTATTGGGGTCTCCCCGGTGAGGTATAAAACCTTGGAAGACCCGGCATCGTAAAAGGTGCTGGCTCGCTGACGAACGGCGAAGGCGCCGGGATCAGGAATCGACCTTGTTGTCGTGCGCGGCGGCCCTGAGTTGCTCGGTATCGACGCGCACAAACGTGGAGTCCCCGACAGCGGTCAGGACGTCCCCGGCGAACACCTCACAGATGACGCGACTTTTGCGCCCGACATCACCCTCGACTTTTGCCCGCAATGTCAGGCGTACGCCCATCGGGGTGGGCTTGAGGTACTTGATGCCCAGGTTACCGGTGACGCAGGTGACGTGGGGCAAGCTGCCCACTTCGCGCTGTTCGGCGCGGTAGTGATAAGCCATCGCGGCCCAGTTGGAGTGGCAATCGACCAGCATCGCGATCAAACCGCCGTAAACCAGCCCCGGCCAGCCGCAATACTTGTCTTCGGGCATATGCTCGGCCATGACATGCACCCCGTCTTCATGCCAGAAGCTCTTGATGTGCAGCCCGTGCGGGTTCTGGCTGCCGCAGCCATAACAAACGCCTTCAGGCGCGGCGATGTCTTGAAGCGAAGTGTCCTGCGTGGTCATGGCGTGTTCATCCTGAGTAGCTGGTGGTTCAAAGCGGACCGGGTCGCCCCAGCCCGCACCGCGTGATCAATATTGGCAGAAGCGAATCCGATTGCCGAACGGGTCGTAGACCTGCAACTCCTTGCCCCAGCCCTGCTGAACAATCTCCGGGCGTCCATAGCCGTAGCGCTTGCCCAGCAGTTCATCCCTGAGCAGTTCGATGTTTTGCATCGGCACAAACACCGTCGAGCCCGGGCTGGCATCGCCGTGATGTTCGGAAAGGTGCAGGTGCAGCCCGTCGCGGCTGATGCCCAGGTACAGCGGCAGATCAGCCTCGAAGCGGTGCTCGAACTCGACGCTGAAACCCAGAAAATCCAGATAGAACTCCCGGGCCTTGGCTTCGTCGAAACTGCGCAAAATGGGGATGGGTTTATCGAAGGTAATGCCCGGCGCTGGCGGGGTATCGGCCTGGGCCAGCAGCGCCGACGCGGTGTTCCAGTCCTTGTAGCCCAGTTGCTGCGCGACCAGTTCCAGCGCAGTGGAGTGGGTCACCGCCTGATTGCGTTCCTCCAGCGAGGCGCGCAACTGTTTGGCCATTTGCTTGGCTTGCTCGATTGAAAACATGTCTGCTCCTGTAGCCGAGATGCTTTGGTGCTCGCATTGCCAAACCTCGACCGTCAAGAGAGGCGACAGGGTTTGCATGAGGTGCAGATGCTTTCACCTTTCCCAGCGGGAGCGAGCGGCGGGCAGCATCGGGCCGATGTCGATAATACATAGCGGCTGCCGAGTTATGAAGTGGGCTTCCTATGCGTCGCAAAGTCATCCCGTATCGGCTGGAACCCGCAGCGCAGGTAAAAGGCAGCGCCCTCGGGTGTGTCCGTGGACAGTCGCACAACGCGCAAATGCCCGTCTCATGGGCTTGAAACTGAAAGCAAGCTGCAGCTCCCGTTACGCAGATGCTGACAGTTCAGTTGGAAGAGTTGTTCAGCTGCTGAAGCTCAAGTTGCTTGGCAGCACTGGCTTCGAGGCTTGCACGCTCTTGGTCCAGATACCGATAAATGCTTTGGAAGTTGGCGATTTTCTGTTTGATTTCCGCCATCTTCTTTTCAATTAGCTTGGCGCCGTCAGCACAATCGATCAGTTTGTTGCGCTGCGCATCCAGAATCTCGCCTATTTCCCCCAGGGAAAACCCCATGCTTTGCGCGCGCTGGATAAAGTCCAGATCCTGCAGAGTTTGCTCTGTGTAAACGCGATAGTTGTTAGTTTGCCGCAGCGGTGAGATCAGGCCGATTTGCTCGTAGTAACGCAGCGTATGGCGGCTGGCGCCGCTACGAGTCTCGAGTTCGCCGATTTTCATGAAAACACCGCTTGACTATAGAGTTGGGTCGATAGTTTACGCTTGATTTTTCACCTTGAACAAGGAGCAGGGAAATGAGCGTGGAGTGCTTTGTCACGGGGGGTACCGGCTTTATCGGTCAACATTTGGTGGCGTACCTGAGTGCAAAAGGTCACACCATTCGGGTGTTGATGCGGCGCCCAGAGCGACTGGCTGCATTGCGCGAGCAAGTCGACAATTTGGGAGGTTGCGCGACCCGGGTATTTGCCGTGGCTGGCGATCTGGAACGGGACAACCTCGGGCTGAGTCTTCCTGACCGAGAAGTATTAAGGCGCTCCAGAGTCATATTCCACTTAGGCGCCCACTTCGCATGGGGGCTTTCCGTGGAGCATTCTCGTGCGGTGAATGTGGAAGGGGCAAAGCGCGTGGCGCTGTTGGCGGCTGAGCAAAAAAGCCGGTTAGTGATGATCGGCGGCTACATGCTGAAAAACCATGAACATCTGCAACGCATCGGAATTGACCCTCGTTTCCCGGAGCTGACGGACTGGCCTGCCGTCTACCGACGTGTCGGTGGTTACGAGGGGAGCAAGCTGGAGGCGCATTTTGCGACCCTGGAGCTCATGTCCACCAAGGGCGGAGAGATTACCGTTGTCCACCCTGCGACGGTTTGTGGCCACAGCCGCACGGGGCATATCCTTGACGGTCAGCCGCTGGTGGAGCTGATACGCAACCTTGTACAGGGAAAGCTGACTGCAGTGCCTGGTACCGCCGAGCACTGGCTGCCACTGGTTACCGTGGATTACCTGGTCGAACTGGTGGCGGTTTGTGCTTTTGATCCTGCCATGGCGGGCCAGGAACTGCTGGCGCTCGATGACCAAACTCCCAACTTGCGAGAACTGCTGGTACAGGTGGCACAACCGTTGGGCTTAAAGTCTCCCAAGCATTACATTCCACTGCGCTTGCTGAAGTTGCTACTGAGTATTCCTCCCGTTGCGCGTTTTTTGAATACAAAACCCGAAGCCCTGGACTTTATCCAGACCACTCGTTTTGATACAACGGCGTTCGAGCAATTTGCCAACAGGCATGGAATAGCCAAACCGGATATACGTCAGTCTTTGCAGCACACTGCAACGTTCGTCAACTCATATTGCATAGCCAAGGGCCAGGCCCTCTGACTGCTCCCTTGGGGGCTATCCGCAAACTTTGCGCCGTCGATGCAGGGCGGCATTCTATCGAACGACAATTCAGCGACAGGGATCGTCAACAATGCAGTCTACTTTCAGCAAAGGCGTCATATTTGCACTCTGCGCTGCAGCGCTGAACGCAACGATCGGTGTACTCAGCAAAGTGCTCATGAGTAATGGCTTCACCGCCAGCAGTGTCGCTGTCATCAAGACCGTACTGGGTTGCGTGCTTCTCTCGATCTTGCTGTTTTTCCTCAAGCGCCCGGCGGCGTCGACCAAATGGACTCAGGCGGCTATCTGCGCATTCCTTGGCATCTTTGTGCTGTTCCATTTCGAAACGTCCGCCTATCGACACTACGCTGCGGCAGGTGTGGTGGTGGTGCTGATGGCCAGTGCCTCAATTTCCTCGATCATTCTGGGGCGCATTTTCCTCAAGGATGCCATCACCGCGAACGCTACCGTTGGCGCCGCACTGGCTATCGCCGGGATCTCGGTGATCTTCGGCGGCGACCTGCAGCAGGGCTTTACCCTGCAAGGTGCTGCGCTTGCCTCCATGGCCGGCTGCGGCTATGGGGCCTTTTCGGTTGCCATGAAGCGTATGGGTGTGTCGGGGGGGCTGCACTTCACCCGTCAATTGTTGTTCTTTGGCAGCCTGTACCTGCTGATGCCGGCTGCGGCCGATGGTTTCGCGATGGGCGAGCTGTCGCCGCTGGCGATCGCCGCGCTGCTGGCACTGGCCACGCTGCCGACAATCCTGGGCTTCTTCTGCACCACCAAGGCCATCGAGTATCTCAAGCCTTCCCAAGTGCAAGCGCTGGAGCTGACCGAGCCACTGTTCGCCGCGCTGCTGGCGTTTGTGGCGCTCAATGAAGTACCGCGTGAAAGCCTGTACGCGGGAGC
Source organism: Pseudomonas sp. FW305-70 (assembly GCF_058783925.1). Lineage (NCBI taxonomy): Bacteria > Pseudomonadati > Pseudomonadota > Gammaproteobacteria > Pseudomonadales > Pseudomonadaceae > Pseudomonas > Pseudomonas sp. FW305-70. The sequence goes on along the minus strand of NZ_JBYSYZ010000021.1, from coordinate 49,251 downwards.
GGCACTGATCATCGTCGGCCTGTGTTTCTCCAATGAACTGATTCGCCTGGGCAGCAAAACATCCGTCCCTTCGACCGAGTGAGCTATTTTCGGATCCTGGTTACTTTAGTAATCAGTGGTTTTTAAGTGTTTTGAGCGACTGACAGCTTCTGGTCGATTCTGTTGAAAAAGTCGGTCTACCCAAACTGCCTGATCATTTACTCGTGAAAACGCCTTTTTCGCACGCTGCTACGTGAAATCCGAGTCCGGAAGCCTCTGCCAAAAGTAAAGATTTCAATCTCGGACGCGTACTTTTCGGATGCGCAAACCATGGTCGACTTTTTCAACACAATCGGTCGATTTCTGTCTTTTGTGACCGGCTAAAATCGACCCAATGCTGACGTAGCGAGAAAGAGGAAACCCTGCTGGTGCACGCCTGCGAATCCCTGGCGTCGGCCAATGTCATGGCCAACGATCTGGTGGATCATTTACAGGGGACAAGTCGCAATGCGCTGTTGGGGATTGCGCAGGAGATCATGCTGGGGGAACTGGCGGTGAATCGGGCGCTGGATCGGCTGGATCCGCCATAGTAGCCACTAGCTGACAGCTGATGAAAATCTTGAGAGTACAAAGCCCCCCTGTGGGAGCGAGCTTGCTCGCGATGGCGGTGGGTCAGACACATAGATGTTGAATGTACGACCGCTATCGCGAGCAAGCTCGCTCCCACAGGGGTTGTGCTTAACTGATCGACCTCAGGGCAATTCCCACAAATCAGCCCAGGCTCTCGCTGATCTGCGCCGCCAGTTGCACCAGCATCCCCGGCACTTCCTGGACCATCTCGCCCATGCGCGCAAAGTCGTGGGTCATGCCGGCCTTCACCTCCAGCGCCAAGGGTTGCCCCGCGGTCCGCAGTTTCTCGGCCCAGGCCAGGCCTTCATCGAGCAACGGATCGTACTCGGCCAGCCACAGCACCGTCGGCGTCAGGCGTTGCAGTCCTTCGGCGTACAGCGGTGAAAAACGCCAGTCGGCACGATCCGCTTCGCTGCGTTGGTATTGCTGGTAGAACCATTCCAGCGTGGTGGCTTCCAGCAGATAGCCTTCGGCGAATCGCTCAAGCGACGGGCGTTTTTTTACCGCGTCGATCACTGGGTACAGCAACACTTGCAGGCGCGGCACCAGCGGCCACCCCAGCGGGTCCTGGGCCATGGCGATGCACAGCGATGCCACCAGGCTGCCGCCGACGCTGTCCCCTGCCAGCGCTATGCGCCTCGCGTCCAGTCCCAAGGCTTGAGCACCGGTAATAGCCAGCCAGCGCGTCACGTCTTCGGCATCGTTGTAAGCGGTGGGGAAACGGTGTTCCGGCGCCAGCCGATAGTCCGCCGACAACACGGCAAACTCCCCCGCCAACGCCAGACGCCGGCACAGGGTGTCGTGGGAATCGAGGCTGCCCACCACGTAGCCGCCGCCATGGAAGTACAACAACACCGGGCGTGGCTCGTTGTGCGGTTGCGGTTTGGCGTACAGCCGCGCGTTGAGCACATGCCCGTCCCGCGCCGGAAGGCTGACCGCCGTCACCGTCAATGCACCCGTCGGGGTGGCATCGAGCAACTGCGATGTCTGTTCGAATTGCTGCCGCGCTTCGCCAGGCGTCAGCTCATGCATGGGTTGGCTTTTGCCGCTGAGGCGGCCGAACTCGGCCAGCTCCAGAAAACCTTCGATGTCCGGGTGCAATGCCATGGGCGGTAGTCTCCAAAAAATAAACAGGCTTGCCCTGGTAAACGAACCGGGAGGGTCGTTCATTAGGGCTCAATGAAGACCCTGCCAAGCCGAACGAAAAACCTGTGGCGAAAGCTTGCTTGTGGCGAGGGAGCTTGCTCCCGCTGGGTCGCGAAGCGGCCCCAAAACCTGTGATCGCGGTTAGCCAGACATACCGCGTTGTTCGGGTTTGCGACTGCTTCGCAGCCGAGCGGGAGCAAGCTCCCTCGCCACAGGCAAGTCCCCTCACCACAGGGAAGCCCCTAGCCACAAATTATCAGCTTAGATCTGCGGCACCACCTCCCGGCCAAGCAGCGCCACCACGGCATCCAGACACTCATCCTGCTGCAGGATATCGAAGTGCCCGGCCGTCACCGTTTGCACCTGGCGCAGCCGCGGTTGCTGGCGTTCGAGCGTGGCGCGTTCGGCCGTCGGGTTGCCATCGGCCCACCAGCAATGCAGCCCGGCTTGCGGTATCGGCAGGGTGTCGACCTGCCGCGACAGCGCCTTCAAACGTGTGCTGACCATGAACGTCTGGGCCAGTTCATCGGCACCGAGCAGCGCGTAACCGCTGGCCTGATCGCTTTGGCTGTCGATCACCGCGCGAATGATCCGCGCCACGGCATCGTGGTCCCCCGCCGCCTCGGTACTCAGCGCCCGGGCGATCACCTCGCCATCCATGCCCAGGGTTGCACCAAGGAACTCCGCCAGATCCACACGCCACTCATCCGCACTGGCAACGGCATTGGCCTGGGTCGGTACAAAGCTGTCCACCAGACCGACGAACGCCACACGCTGGCCCTGCTGTTCGAACAGCTCACTCACCAGCAACGCCAAGGCCCCGCCCAGCGACCAGCCCAGCACATGGTACGGCCCCTGGGGTTGTCGGGCGCGGATCGCCTCGACGTAGTCGGTGGCCATCTGCGAAAGCGAGGTGTCGTGCCACTGCCGGTCGAGCAGCATCCGGCATTGCACGCCGTACACCGTGCGCTCACCGTCCAGGCGCCGGGCCAACGGTTCGTAGTCGAACACCGTGCCGAAACCGGCGTGCAGGCAGAACAGTGCCGGCTGATCCGTCACCAGCTGATTGAGCAGCAACAGCGGTTGCGGGCTCTGGCGCACGGGTTGCTCATCGACACCGGACAACCCGGCAATCGTCGGCTTGGCCATCATGTCGCGCAGCTTGATCTGGAAATCCGGCGCGTTCAGCGCACGCACTTTCGAGATCACCTTGAGGGTGCGCAGCGAATCGCCGCCCAACTCGAAGAAATTGTCGGTGATGCCGACCTTCTCGATGCCCAGCACCTGTTGCCAGATGTCCGCCAGCGCCCATTCCAGCGGCGTGCGCGGGGCCACGTAGTCGCGACCGCTGAAGGCCGGATCCGGCAGGGCCTTGCGGTCGAGCTTGCCGTTGGGCGTCAGCGGGAAGCGCGGCAGCACCACGACCTGCGTCGGCACCATGTAGTCGGGCAGGCTTTCGCGCAATGCCGCCTGGCAACGCGGGCCGAGGCCATCGTCTTGCGCCGCCACCACATAGCCCACCAGTTGCGGCCCCTGGCCGTTGTCCCGCACGACCACCAGCGCATCGTTGACCCCGGCCTGCTCGCGCAAGCGGGCTTCGATTTCGCCCAGTTCGATGCGGAAGCCGCGCACCTTGACCTGATGGTCGATGCGCCCGACGTAGTCGAACACGCCATCTTCGCGACGGCGCACCAGGTCACCGGTGCGGTACAAACGCCCGCCTTCAGGGCTGAACGGATCGGCGACGAAGCGCTCGGCGCTCTGCCACGGATGACGATGGTAGCCGCGCGCGACACCCCGTCCGCCGATGTACAGCTCGCCGACCATGCCCACCGACAGCGGGTTGAGGTCCATGTCCAGCACGTGCAGGCTGCGGCTGCCGACGCGTTGGCCAATCGGCGCGTACATTGCCTGGCAGTGGCCGTCGGCGGCGATCTTCCACAGCAGCGGCGTGACCACCGTTTCCGTCGGGCCGTAGCCGTTGACCAGGTATTGCGGCTTGAGTGTGTGCTTGACCCGCTCGAACGTGGCGTCCGGCACCGCATCGCCACCGAAGCAGTAGATGCGCACCGGCGGCGGATCACCGCCCTGCAGTTCGGCGTGCTCGGCCAGTTGCAGCAGGTACGCCGGCGGGAAGCAGGCGACGCTGATGCGCTGGCGGTGCAGCACGGCCAGGGTCTGCTCGGCGGTCCATAGACTGTTGTCACGAATGACCAGGGTCGAGCCGCTGATCAGCGCGGTGATCCAGCGTTCATGGGCGCCATCGAAAGCGAACGACATGAAGTGCAGTTCGCGATTGCCCGGGTCCATTTCGTACAGCTCGGCGATGGCCTGTACGTGCATGCTCAGGGGGCCGTGGGCGACGGCGACGCTCTTCGGTTTGCCGGTCGAACCGGAGGTGTAGATCAGGTAGGCCAGTTGCTCGGCGTGCACAGCACGTTGCGGTGCCGGCACCTCGACGTCGAGGTTCAATCGGTCCACCGCGACCATCGCCGTGCCCGGATTCAACTGCGCCGTGTCGCGCAGCCGTTCCTGGGTCAGCAGCAGGCGCATGTCGCTGTCGGCCATCATGTAGCGCAGGCGTTCCTGGGGGTATTGCGGGTCCAGCGGCACGTAGGCGGCGCCACACTTCATCACCGCCAGCAGCGACACCACCAGCTCCAGCGAACGCTCCATGAACACACCGATCACGTCTTCGGCCTGCACGCCTTGTTCCAGCAGATGCACCGCCAACGCATCGGAGCGCCGGTCCATCTCCGCGTAGCTCAGGTGCTCGGCGTCACGGTCGGCATAACTGAGCACCAGCGCCGTGTGATCCGGTTGCAGTCGCGCACGCTGACGGATCAGCTCGTGCACGGGTGTCTCGTCACCGTCCGCCACCACTTGCAGTTCGCCGTCCAGCGCCCGGCCTTCGTCCAGGGTCAGCAGGCCCAGTTCGCCGACGGCACGCCCGGCGTCGTCGCACAGGCGCTGCATCAGGCTTTCCATGTGGCCGCGCAGGGTTTCGACGGTCGCCAGATCGAACTGGTCGCGCTGGTGCATGTACTCGATGCGCAGCCCCTCGTCGAGGCTGACCATCAGGTCCATGGCGAAGCTGGTCAGGCCGAAGTCGGACACGTCTTCGAAGCGCAGCGAGTCGCCGTTCCATTCGCGCAGGGTGCGGTCCACCGGCTGGTTTTCGAAGACGATGATGCTGTCGAACAACGACTGCCCGCCCTGCCCGGCCCAGCGCTGGATATCGCTCAGCGGGGTTTGCTGGAAGTCGCGGATGTCGAGGTTGCAGGCCTGGATCTCGCGCAGCCAGTCACCGACGCTGGCCTCGGTCGGCACGCTGTTGACCACCGGCAAGGTGTTGATGAACAGCCCGAGCATGTTCTCGGAGCCGTTGAGGGTTTCCGGGCGCCCGGACACGGTGGCGCCGAACGTCACCGTGCGCTGGCCGGTGTAGCGCTGCAACAGCAGCAACCAGGCGGCTTGCACCAAGGTGTTGAGCGTCACCTGCTGTTGCTGGGCAAAGGCCTGCAAACGCGCGGTCTGCCCGGCACTGAGGTGCGTGTAGATCGCGTGGTAACCCGCTTGCGGCGCCTTGACCGGCAAGGCGCGGGCCAGGTGCGTGGAGCCTTCGAGGTTGGCGAGTTTGCCTTTCCAGAACGCCTCGCTGGCCTCGGCGACTTGCTGGCCGAGCCAGTCGATGTAGTCGCGATAGGCGGCCACCGGCTCGTGCTCATCGCCGCTGTAATGGCGCAGCACTTCACCGATCAGGCGCGACACGCTCCAGCCGTCCATGAGGATGTGGTGGTAGGTCCAGATCAGACGATAGCGGTCGTCTTCCAGACGCACCAGCAACAGGCGCAACAAGGGCGCGCGATTGAGCGAGAAGCCGCGTTCGCGCTCCTCCAGGGCCAGTTGGCGGACGCGTTCAGGCTGATCATCCAGCTCGCGCCAGTCCAGCTCGGTCAACAGCGCAGGCGCATCGCGCCGCACCACTTGCAGCGGCTCCTTGTCACCTTCCCAGAGGAAGGCAGTGCGCAGAATCCCGTGACGTTGGGCAGCATCGGCCCAGGCTTCGCGGAAGCGCGCGCCATCCACGCCGCGCACGCCCACTTCGATCTGGTTGACGTACAGCCCCGAATCGCCGTCCTGCACCGAGTGGAAGAGCATGCCTTGCTGCATCGGCGACAGCGGATAAACGTCTTCGACTTCGTCCGCTGTCAGTTCCAGCGCCTGAAATTGCGCTTCACTCAGTTCGATTTTTGCTGTCGGTGCAACCACAGTCGGCACGGTTTGATCTGCCGCGACCGGTTGGGCGACCGTCGCCAGTTCGGCGAGGGTCGGATGGCTGAACACATCCTTGGGCGAAATGCTCAACCCGGCCTTGCGCGCGCGGCTGACGGCCTGGATCGAGACGATGGAATCGCCGCCCAGTTCGAAGAAGTTGTCGAAAACGCCCACTTGCGGCACTTCGAACAACGCCTGCCACACCGCTTGCAACTTCGACTCCACGTCGTTGCGCGGCGCCACGTACTCGCGAACCTGCTGGTCCGGCTGCGGCAATGCGCGGCGGTCGAGCTTGCCGTTGGGTGTCACCGGCAACTGATCGAGCAACAGTATGTGGCTTGGCTGCATGTGCTCTGGCAGCGCGTTGCGCAGGTGTTGCTTGAGTGGCTCAAGGTCGGCATGACCGACGACGTAAGCCACCAATTGCCTGGACTTGCCGACATCCAGGGCAATCACCACGGCTTCGCGCACCTGTGGATGCTCCAGCAGGCAGGCTTCGATTTCCCCCAGTTCGATGCGCAAGCCGCGGATCTTCACTTGATGGTCGATGCGGCCGACGTATTCGATCACGCCGTCCTCGCGGTAGCGTGCCAGATCGCCGGTGCGATACAGGCGTTCGCCCTGCTCACCGAACGGGCTGGCGACGAAGCGCTCGGCGGTCAGGTCCGCACGGTTGTGGTAACCACGGGCAAGGCCGATGCCGCCCAGGTACAGCTCGCCCACACACCCCTGCACCTGCGGTTGCAGGCTGTCGTCGAGGATGTAGGTCACCAGGTTGGCAATCGGATAACCGATCGGCACGCTGAACCCGCCGTCATCGACACAGGTCCAGTGGGTTACGTCGATCGCCGCTTCGGTCGGGCCGTACAGGTTGTACAGGCCGACGTCCGGCAGGACGCGGAACAGGCTGTGCTGCAAGTCTGCCGACAAGGCTTCGCCGCTGCACATGATCTGCCGCAGGCTGGCGCAACGCTCGAAGCCTTCGCCCTGGACAAACGCCTGCAACATCGACGGCACGAAATGCAGGGTGCTGACCCGGTACTGCTCGATCAGGCTGACCAGTTGCGCCGGATCGCGATGGGCCCCCGGTTCGGCCACGGCCAGCCGTGCGCCGGTCATCAGCGGCCAGAAGAACTCCCAGACCGACACGTCGAAACTGAACGGGGTTTTCTGCAAGACGGTGTCGCGCCCGTCCAGCGGATAGGCGCCCTGCATCCACGCCAGGCGGTTGTACAAGGCATCGTGACGGTTGGCCGCGCCCTTGGGTTTGCCGGTGGAGCCCGAGGTGTAGATCATGTAGGCCAGCGATTGCAGCTCGACCACGCCGGGCAGGTTTTCGTCGCTCAGCCCTTCGAGCAACGGCGCCATGTCGTCCAGGCAGATCGCCGTGGTGGCGGCCGGGATCGGCAACTGCTCAAGCAGATGCCGCTGGGTCAGCAGCAGGTGCACGCCACTGTCGTCGAACATGTGCTCCAGGCGTTCACGCGGGTAGTCCGGGTCCAGCGGCACGTAGGCGCCACCGGCCTTCATGATCGCCAGCAAGCCGATCACCAGATCCAGTGAACGCTCGGCAGCGATGCCCACCAACACTTCGGCGCCCACACCCTGGCGGCGCAACAGGTGCGCCAGTCGGTTGGCCTGTTGATTGAGCTGGCGATAACTCAGGGTCCGGCCGGCAAACACCAGGGCCGGAGCCTCCGGAGTCTGCAGCACCTGGGCTTCGAAGCACTGGTAGACCGGGCGCACATCCGCCCAGTCCTGCACCGTGCGGTTGAAGCCTTCGACCTGCTGCGCCGTTTGCGCGGCATCGAGCAGGCTCAAGCGCCCCAAGGGCTGTTGCGGCGCGCAAACCATGGCATCGAGCAACGCCACCAGCCGAGTGCTCAAACCTTCGATGGCTTCGGCACTGAACAGCGCCGTGTCGTAGTTGAAACGCAGGTCCAGGCATTCGCCCAGCTCGGCGGCAATGGCCAGCGGGAAACTGGTCTGGTCGTGGTGACGGATGCCGGAGAATTTCAGCGCGCTGCTGTTGCCCTCCTCCAACGCTTGCGCCACCGGGTAGTTTTCGAACACCAGCAGGGTGTCGAACAGCGCCTCGCCGGAATGACCGGCCCAGCGCTGCACGTCCGCCAGCGGCGTGTACTCGACTTCGCGCAACCTGAGGTTGAGCGCCTGGACTTCATCGATCCATTGGCTGACCGTGCGCTCGGGGTGCGGCGTGGCGATCACCGGCAAGGTGTTGATGAACAACCCGATCTGCTGCTCGATGCCTTGCAGTTCACTCGGACGCCCCGACACCGTGGCGCCGAACGCCACCGTCGACTGGCCGGTGTAGCGCTGCAATATCAACAGCCAGGCGGCTTGCAGCAGGGTGTTGGGCGTGACGCGGGCCTGGCGGGCGAAACCGCTCAGGCGCTCGGTGGCCGCGCTGTCCAGACTGAGGTTCAGCGTGCGATGACCGCTGCCCTGCCCTGCAACCGGACCCGGAAAGGCACCGGCCAGTCGCGTCGGCTCGGTGAACGCCTGCAATTGCTCCAGCCAGAACGCCTCGCACGCAGCGCGGTCACGGGTGCCCAGCCAGCCCATGTAATCGCGATAACGACCGACGCTCGGCGCGGGCATGATTCCGCAATACCGCTGCAGCACTTCGCCGAACAACTGCGAGGTGCTCCAGCCGTCCAGCAGGATGTGGTGGTTGGTGAAGATCAGGTGATGGCTGTCATGGGCAGTCTGCACCAGGGTCAGCCGCAGCAGCGGTGCCGCCGTCAGGTCGAAACCGCGCAGGCGATCGTCCTCGGCCAGTCGCTCCAGTGCTTGCGGCAGATCAGGCCGGTCGCGCCAGTCGAGCAGGCTCATCGGCAGCGTGGCTTCGGCCAGGATCACTTGCAGCGGCCGCGAGCCATTGCTTTCGCTGAAGAACGCCGCGCGCAGCACTTCATGGCGCGCCAGCGTCTGCTGCCAGGCATTGCGGAACGCCTCGACGTCCAGCCCCTGTACATCCACGCGCATCTGCGGCACGTAGGCACCGGCATCCGGGGCGAACAGGCTGTGGAACAACATGCCTTGCTGCATCGGTGATAGCGGCAGGATGTCTTCGATGCCGCTGGCTGCCAACGGCAAGGCATCGAGCTGCGCCTGATCGACGCGCACCAGCGGTACGTCGCTCGGGGTCAGGCCACCGGCACCGCTCAGGCAATGTTCGATCAGCCGTTGCAACTCCATGGCATAGGCATCGGCCAGGTGCTGTACGGTTTGCGCTTTGAACAGGTCGCTACTGAAGGTCCAGCTCAAGCGCAGTTGGCCGGCGTAGACCTGGCCGTTGATACTCAGGCCCCGGTCCAGCCCGGCCGAGGCGCCCTGTTCGGCACCGCCGCTTTCCTTCGCCGGGCGCCACGGCGCCTGCTCGTCAAAGCTGGCGTCGAACTGGCCCATGTAGTTGAAGGTGACCTGGGGTGATGGCAGAGCCTCAAGGCCAACGTCGGCCAGATAGCGCAGGATGCCGAAGCCGATGCCTTTGTCGGGCACGGCGCGCAGCTGTTCCTTGACCGCCTTGATGCTCGCGGCCAGGTCGTCGGCCGGGGTGAGCTTGACCGGGAAAATCGAGGTGAACCAGCCCAGGGTACGGGTCAGGTCGATGTCATCGAACAGGTCTTCGCGGCCGTGGCCTTCCAGTTTGACCAGGGTCGACGATTGACCGGTCCACTGGCCCAGCACCCGCGCCAGTGCCGTCAGCAACAGATCGTTGACCTGGGTGCGGTAAGCCGCGGGGGCGTCTTGCAGCAGTTGGCGGGTCAAGGTGCTGTCGAGCACGGTTTCCACGCTGACGGCGTGCCGGCTGGCCAGGCTGCCTTGCGGGTTATCCGCCGGCAGTTGCACCGCAACGTCCTGGTATTGGGCTTGCCAGTAAGCGGCTTGCTGCGCCAGCGCCGGGCTTTGCGCATGGCGTTGCAAACGTGCAGCCCAGGCCTGATAGGCGCTGGTCTTGGCCGGCAGGCGCAGCGGCTCGGCCCGACGTGCCTGAGCGTAGGCGGCTTGCAGGTCTTCGAGCAGCAGACGCCAGGAAACGCCGTCCACCGCCAGGTGATGCACCACCAGCAACAGGCGCTGGCCTGCCGTGCCCATGTCCACCAGCAAGGCACGCAACAGCGGGCCGTCCTGCAAATTCAGGCTCGCCTGTGCGGCGTTGCACAGTTCAAGCAGTTCATCGGCATCGGCGGCTTGGCGCTGCCACAGTACCTCGGCGCTGCTCCATTGTTCTGCTTGCGCCTGTTGCCAGACGCCATCGACCTGATGCAAACGCAGGCGCAACGCATCGTGATGTTCCAGCAACGCCGCCAGCCCCTGTTGCAGGCAGCTGCTGTCCAGCGGCTCGCGCAGTTCCAGCAATACCGACTGGTTCCAGTGATGACGGGCCTCGATGTGTTGTTCAAAGAACCAGTGCTGGATAGGCGTCAGCAACACGTCACCGCGCACCGGCCCCTGATCGATGACCAGCCCGGCGCTGCGCACAGCGACCTTCGCCAGGCTCTGCACGGTCTGGTGCTGGAACAGGTCGCGCGGGGTGATGCGAATCCCGGCCTGACGCGCGCGGCTGACCACCTGGATCGAGATGATCGAATCGCCACCCAGTTCGAAAAAGTTGTCGTCGATGCCTACGCGCTCAAGCTTGAGCACGTCTTGCCAGATCGCCGCCAGCTCGCTTTGCAGCTCATCCATCGGCGCCGTGTAAGCGTGCTGCGCCAGCGCCGCATCAGGCTTGGGCAGTGCGTTGCGATCCAGCTTGCCGTTGCTGGTCAGCGGCCAGTGCTCGAGTCTGATCAGGTGCGCCGGCACCATGTAGTCCGGCAGACCGCCCTGCAAATACTCGCGCAGGGACTGGCGCAAATCCTTGTCGTCGCTGGTAGCGGTGAACCACGCCACCAGTTGCTGGCTGCCGTTGACCTGCGGTGCCAGGACCAGCGCTTGCTCAATGGCCGGATGGCTTTGCAGGCGGTCCTGGATTTCCCCCAATTCGATGCGAAAGCCACGGATCTTCACTTGATGGTCGATACGCCCGGCGTACTCGATGCTGCCATCGGCGCAGTAACGCGCCAGGTCGCCGGTGCGATACAGGCGTGCGCCCGGCTCAGCGGCGAACAGGTCCGGCACAAAGCGCGTGGCGGTCAGGTCGGCACGCTGGTGATAACCCCGGGCCAGACCGGCACCGCCGACGTACAGCTCACCGACGCAGCCCTTGGCCACCGGGTTCAGGCGCGGGTCGAGCACGTACCAGCGCAGGTCGGCGATCGGCTCGCCCAGGGGCGAGCTGTTGGCGCCATCGAGGTCGGCGCGGGACAGCGGGCGGTAGGTCACGTGCACCGTGGTTTCGGTGATGCCGTACATGTTGATCAGCAATGGCTGCCGGTCGTCGAAAGCGTCGTACCACGGCCGCTGGCTGGCCACATCCAGCGCCTCGCCACCAAACACCACGTAACGCAGGGCCATGCCTGGTGCGTTGGCACAGGCGAACGGCATCAACTGACGGAAGGCCGAGGGGGTCTGGTTCAGTACCGTGACGCCTTCATCACAGAGCAAGCGGGCGAAGTCTTCCGGGGAGCGGCTGACCGCGTGCGGCACCACCACCAGCTTGCCGCCGTAGAACAGCGCGCCAAAGATTTCCCATACGGAAAAGTCGAAGGCATAGGAATGGAACAGGCTCCAGACGTCGTCCGCATTGAAACCGAACCAGTGCCCGGTGGCGCTGAACAGGCGGGTCAGATTGCTGTGGGGCAGCAGCGTGCCCTTGGGTTTGCCGGTGGAACCGGAGGTGTAGATGACGTAAGCCAGATTCTGTGGGCTGGTCAGGTTCGGCAGGTTGTCGGCGCTGGCCTCATCGAGCCAGTCGCTGGCGTGATCGAGGCAGATCACTTCAATGCCTTCGTTCAACGGCAGGCGTGGCATCAGCGCCGAATCGGTCAGCAACAGGCGCGTACCGCTGTCGGCGAGCATGTAGGCCAGGCGATCCTGCGGGTAATCCGGGTCCAGCGGCACATAGGCGCCACCGGCCTTGAGGATCGCCAGCAGGCTGACGATCATCTCCAGCGAGCGCTCCAGGGCGATGCCCACCAACACGTCCGGACCGACCCCGCGTTCGCGCAGACGATGGGCAATGCGGTTGGCGCGACTGTTCAGTTCGGCGTAAGTGAGGGTGATGCCCTCGCAAGACACGGCAATGTTGTGCGGATGCGCGGCGGCCTGGGCTTCGATCAGTTGATGGGCACACAGGGTATTCGCAGTTTCTGGCGCGTTGATTTCGGCGCTGCGATTCCAGTCCAGCAAGGTGGCCTGCTGTTCGGCAGCGTCGAGCATGCTCAGGTCGGCCAAGGCCACACCGGCATCGCTGCAGATGGCCTGCAACAGGTTCAGCCAGTGGCGGCCGAGACGCTCGATGGTCGCGGCGTCGAACAGTTCGGTGGCGTAGACGAACGACGCGTGGATGCCCTCGTCGCTTTCGACGGTGTCGAGCATCAGGTCGAACTTGGTGGTCTTTTCCTCCCAGATCAGCGGTTCGACACTCAGGCCCGGCAAGTCCCAACGTTGCGGGTCGCCACTGTCGCGCTGGTGGTTGAACATCACCTGGAACAGCGGCGTGTGGCTCAGGCTGCGCTCCACGCCCAGGCCATCGACCAGTTGCTCGAACGGCAGGTCCTGATGGGCCTGCGCGCCGAGCGCCGCGGTCTTGACCTCGGCCAGCAATTGCACGAACAGCTGGTCGGCCCGGGGCTGGCTGCGCAGCACCTGGGTGTTGACGAAAAAGCCCAGCAGGTTTTCCACATCCTGGCGGGTACGGTTGGCAATCGGCACGCCGACGCGAATGTCCTGCTCGCCACTGTAGCGATGCAACAGCGTCTGCAGTGCTGCCATCAGCAGCATGAACAGGGTGCAGCCTTCGCGGCGGGCCAGCTCGCGCAGTTGCGCGGTCAACGCAGCGGGGATTTTCAGCTCGACGCTGGCGCCCTGCTGGCTCGGGATCGCCGGGCGACGGCGGTCGGTCGGCAGCTTCAGTGGCGGGTGTTCATTGCCCAGCTGTTCGCGCCAGTAATCGAGCTGACGCTCGGCTTCGCCGGCCTCCAGCCACAGGCGCTGCCAGCGGGCGAAGTCGGCGTATTGAATGCCCGGTTCCGCTAGCTGCACGGCCTGCCCGGCACTCAACTGCCCGTAGACCCGGGTGAATTCCTGCAACAGGATCGGCAGCGAGCCGCCATCGGTGACGATGTGATGGAAGGTCAGCACCAGCACATGTTGCCGGGCATCGAGGCGGATCAAGCGGCAGCGCATCAACGGGCCGTGCTGCAGGTCGAACGGCTGCTCGGCGTTGAGGGCGATCTGGCGTTGCAGTTCGATGTCGTCGGCGGCAGTGACTTCGACCAGCGGGGTGTCCATCTGCGGGTGGATGTGCTGCAGCACTTGCTGTTCATCGAAGACGAACGTGGTGCGCAACACCTCATGACGTTGCACCAGTGACGCCAGGGTCTGCGCCAATGCATCGCGGTTCAGCTCGCCATTGAGGCGGAAGGCACCGGTCAGGTTGTAGGCCGTGGCCTGGGGCTGCATCTGCCAGAGGAACCACAAGCGCTGCTGCGCGTAGGACGCCGGCAGCGTGTCGACGGCGCGGTCCCGTGGCGGGATCGGCAGCAACTCCAGGGTTAGCCCCTGAGCGTGCATCTTTTGTTGCAACGCACGCCGGGCGTCCGCGCTCAAGCCGCAGAAACGCTGGGCCAGGGTCATCATTCTGTCCGGTGCAGCACTCATCGCGCGTGTTCCTCATCCACTTCGTCGAACAACGCTTCGAGGGCGTCTACATCGTTGTCTTTGTGTTCACTTTGCTGGCGGAACTGCTCGATCTGCGCCGCCAGGCGTTCCAGGGTATCGCCGTCGAAAAACAGCTTGAGCGGGATCGCCAGGTTCAGTTCGTCCTGAATCCGCGCGCGAATGCGCGTGGCCAGCAGCGAGTGCCCGCCGAGTTCGAAGAAGCTGTCGTGCACGCCGACGCGCTCGACGTGCAGCGCTTCGGCCCAGGTCGCCGCCAGGGTTTTTTCCAGGTCGTTGCGCGGCGCGACGAAGGCGCTGCGGCGCACATCGAGATCGAGCAAGGCCTGGCGATTGAGCTTGCCGTTGGGCATCAGCGGGAAACGTTCCAGCACCTGCAAGCGCGCCGGCTGCATGTGCTCGGGCAGCGCCTGCCCCAGATGGCTGCGCAATTCGTTGAGGCGGATGTCGGCGGTGTCGGCCGGGGACACCACGAAGCCCAGCAGTTGCGGGCCGGTCGGGGTTTCCCGGGCGATGACGGCGGCGTCCTCGATGCCCGGCGCGCTGCGCATGGCCGCTTCGATTTCGCCCAGTTCGATGCGGAAGCCGCGGATTTTCACCTGGTGATCGACCCGGCCCAGATACTCCAGCACGCCATCGGCGCGATAGCGCGCCAGGTCACCGGTGCGGTACAGGCGTTGGCCCGCCGCGTTCGCGAACAGGTCGGGGACAAAACGTTCGGCCGTCAGCGTGGCACGCTGCAAGTAACCCCGGGCAATGCCGGCACCGCCGACGTAGAGTTCACCCTCGACGCCCACAGCCAGCGGTTGCAGGTCCGGGCCGAGCACGTGAATGCGCAGGCCGGCAATCGGCTGGCCGATCGGGATACTGTCGGCGTCCTGACCGAGCGGCAATTCCCAGGCCGAGCACCACACGGTGCCTTCGGTCGGGCCGTATTCGTTGACCAGTGCCACCCCCGGCACTGCCTCGCGATGTCGCTGCACCAGGGCGTTGCTGCAGGCTTCGCCGGCAACGATGACGCAGGCCAGGGTCTGCTGATCGAGGTGTTCGAGAATCTGTGCGTGGTAGGACGGCAGAGTCAGGTAGTGGGAAATCTCTTCGCGCCGGATCAGCGCCGCCAGTTGCGCCGGATCCTTGTAGCTGTCCTCGTCCGGCAGGCACAGGGTCGCGCCCTGCCCCAGCGCCCAAAACACCCCGGCCACGGAGCTGTCGAAGGAGAACGACGAGAGCATCAGGAACGCGCGCAGCGGCTGGCGATAAAACCCAGTGCGCGCCAGGGTCGAGGCCACGGCGTTGGCATGGCTGATCATCACGCCCTTGGGTTGGCCGGTGGAGCCGGAGGTGTAGATGACGTAGGCCAGGTTGGCGCTGTCGCCCTGAGGCGCAGGTTCGGTTTGCGCGGCGGCCCAGACCTCGGCCCCGGGCATCAGGGACATTATCCGCTCATGACGCAATGCGTCCGGCAGCGGCTGACAGGCCAGCACCTGGCGCGCGCCGGTATCGGCGAGCATGAACGCCAGGCGCTCGATCGGGTAGTTCGGGTCCAGCGGCAAGTACGCACCGCCGGCCTTGAGCGTACCCAACAAGGCAATGACGATTTCCAGCGAGCGCTGGCCGTAGACCGCCACGATTTCATCTGCCGCCACGCCTTGGGCGCGCAAGGTATTGGCCACCTGGTTAGCGCGCGCATCCAGCTCGGCATAGGTCAGGCGCTGACCGTTGATACTCAGGGCGATGCGTTGCGGATGCTGGCGTGCCTGCTCGCTGAACAGCTCTTGCAGGAAACGGCACGGCAAGGCCTGGCCGGTGGCGTTCGGGTTGAAGCCCTCGATCAGGCGGGTCAGTTGTGCAGCATTGACCAGACTCGCCTGAGCCAGGCTCAGCTCGGGCGATGCCAGCAATTGACGGCTGAACTCGACAAACTGCTCCAGCCATTCGGCCAGCATCGACTCCGGCAGCGCACCGTCGAGACACGACAGCTGCAACTGCTCGTCCTGGACACGCAGGCGCAAGACTTCGGGGTTGGCGTCGTCCACCTCGATACCGGCTTCAGGGGCGGCTTGATAGACGAAACCGTAACGCAGCGGCGCCGTGCCTTCGGCGCTCAGTTCGAACTCGTTGAGGCAGTCGAGCCAGGACAACGACTGCTCAACGCTGGCCACAAAGGCTGCCAAGGCTTGCGCCAGTGTCTGCTGGCTACGGTGCTCGAAGGCCACCGGCAGACGCCGGGCGAACCGGCCGAGGGTGGTGGCGGTCTGCTCGTTGCGACCGTCCACCTGCCAGCCCATCAGCAGTTTTTCCTGCTGGCCGATGCGTGCAACGAACGCGGTCCACAGCAACAGCGCCAATTGCTCCGGCTCAACGCCCGCTTCAACAGCAGCCCGTTGCACCCCAGCCAACCATGGGGCGTCAATCAAGGTGGCCTGACGACGAACCAAGGTGACATCGAGCGCTTTTTCGAAGGGCAAGCGATGGCCCACGACGAACTGCTGTTGCAGGTTGCGCCAGAACGCGGCGCCCTGGTGGCCGATGTCTTCTTCGCGCAGCGTTTCCTGCCACGCGCTGTAGTCCAGGTATTGCAGCGCGTCCTCGTCTTCGACCAGGGTTTCGCCGCGCAACAGACTGGCGAGTTCAGCCGACAGCACCCGCAGCGAGGCCTCGTCGAAGCTGCACGCCGGGGTCAGCAGAGTGACGATGGATTGCCCTGCTCCGCCCTCGACCTGTGCCACCACCAGCACTTGATTCGAATCTTCAACCAGGACTTCACGGCTGCGGCTCAAGGCCTCGGCCACCGAAGGCTGGTCGCCCAGCACTGTCAGTGGCAGCGCCTCGCACAGGCTCTGCACCGGCCACTTCATGCCCGGCAGGCGGCGGTACACCGTGCGCAGGGTTTCGTGACGCCGGCCCAGTGTCTCCAGCGCCGCCCGTAACGCCCGGGCATCCACCGGCCTGGCGACCGGCAATGTCAGGGCGGCGAACAGCGGCTGGGCACCCAGTTCCTGGACGCGCAAATAAAAGGCCTGCTGGGCCGAAGTCTGGAAGACGTCTACCGAAGGTTCGAGGGCGGTGGTGTTCATGTCGGGTGTCCTTATTCCTGATCCAGGTCGGCGCTTTTCTGCGCGATGGCCATGGCCGTGAGGATTTTTCTGAAACCGGTGAATTCGTTGCGCGCATGCACGCTGAGGATGTTGTCGAGCAGGACCACGTCGCCCTTCTCCCAGGCGAACTCGACCATCACCTCGCGGTAGATGCCTTGCAGGTGGCGAATCACGTCGTCGGGAATCGGTGAGCCATCGCCGAAGAAGGTGTTCTGCGGCAGGTCTTGCGGGCCGAACTCACGCAGCAGGTTGTCGCGGATGCTGTCCGGCAGGGTCAGCGCGTTGAAGAAGGTGCCGTGGTTGAACCAGATGCGCTCGCCGCTCAGCGGGTGGCGCACGATGGCCGGACCGTTCTGCCGGGTGCGCAGGCGGTTGCCGGACTTCCACTCGGTCTGGATACCGATTTTGGCGCAGTAGGCTTCGACCTCCGCGCGGTCCTCGCTCTGGAACACGGTCTGCCACGGCAGCCCCATGCCGTCGCCGTAGTTGCGCACGTACATGATGCGTTTACGGGCAAATTCTTCGCGCACCGCCGGGTCGATCCGCGCGAGGATCCGGCGGGTATCGCCGAACGGTGTTTCGCCGCCGGTGGCCGACGGGGTGTCGCAGTAGAAATACAGGTGACGCGGGAACACCGGCGAATACGAGTGTTCGTTGTGCGGGAAGATTTTCTCCGGCGCCGGGTAATCGGTGGAGCTGTAGATCTTGAACTGACCGGTGATCTGGGTGCGGGGCGAGGCGCGGAACAGGTACTCCAGCGCACCGCCGGATATCGCATCGACGCAGCGGTTGAACTCGCCGATATCGGCCACCTGGAAGCCACGGAACAGGATCACCGCGTGCTCCAGCAGCTTGCTTTCGATCAGCGCGCGATTCTGGCTCGCCCATTCCACCAGGTTCACGCCGGACACGGCCGGACGGCACACCAGCGGCATGCTGTGGCCTTCGAACATCGGCGCAAAACTCACCAGCCGCGTCGGATCGGTGGACAGGCTTTTGCGGGCACCACGACCCATCTTGGGAATGGACTTGGTCGTTGAAACGGTCATAAACCCCTCCAGAAAATGTTGACGGCGGCGCTAAAGGACGCCGTCGCCTGTATCAGTCCGCTGCGGTATGCGCTGTCGACGCACCCCGGTTCGCCGAGCGGCGCTTGATCGCCATGGCACCGCCGAGCAGGGCCTTGCGTTGCTCGTTCAAGCGCGCCTCGGCACGGCGCTGGACATCGCTGGCCAGGTTCAGCAACTCACCGACCTGCAACGGCTCAGCGCTTACCAACGCTTCGAGCACCGCCTGGATCTGTTCGAACAGACATTCCAGCGTGCTCGGCAGGTACTGGCCGGCCGGTGTCTCGAAGCTCAGGTGGATGTGCTGCGCGTCGTTGTAGAACGCAGCGACCATGCCGATCTCGGCGGCCTGACGCCCGGAGGGGAAATCCTCCACGTGCAACCCATCCATCGAGGGCAAGCGAGCGACGCCTTCCTGGTAAATCAGCTTGATGTCGAACAGCGGCGAACGTCCGGCCCGGCGCGGCAAACGCAAGGCCTCCACCAGGCGCTCGAACGGCAGGTCCTGATGGTCCGAAGCCTCCAGCACCGCCCGGCGACAAGCCTCCAGCAATTGCGCTACCGGCTGCCCGGCATCGACTTCCACTTGCAGTACTAGTTGGTTAACGAAGAAGCCGACCATTTCTTCAAGCTCGGCTTGATTTCGGTTGGCGATATCGGTGCCGATGCGCACCCGAGCGACTTCGGTGCGCTGGCGCAACACCAGGGTGAAACCGGCCAGCAGCAGCATGAACAGCGACAGGTCACGCTGTTGGGCAAAGTCGCGCAACTGCTGGCTGAGTTCGGCACTGAAGGTGAAATGCGCGCTGGCGCCTTCCTGCGCCGTGCGCCGGTCGCCATCGGCGGGCAACTCCAGCACGGCTTGCGGCTCGGCAAGGCGCTGCTGCCAGTAGTCGAGCTGGCGTTGCAACTCGCCACCCTGCTCCAGCCACTGGCGCTGCCATTTGGCGAAGTCGGCGTACTGCACGCTGTGCGCCGGCAGTTGCGGGGTCTGGCCACGGTTGAGGGTTGGATAGAGCGTGACGAATTCATTGATCAGCACGCGGAACGACCAGTCATCGGCGACGATGTGATGCACCGTCAGCAACAGCACATGCTGGTCATCCGCGACCCGCAGCACCCGCACCCGCAGCAACGGGCCGTGGCGCAGGTCGAATGGCCGCGCGACTTCCTCGCGGGCCAGGTGTTGCGCCTCGACGTCCGGCGCCGGCAGATGCCGCAGGTCGCCGGCCTCGAAGCTCAACGGCAATTGCCCGTGTACCCGCTGCCAGGTCTGGCCGTCTTCTTCGTAGAAGGTGGTGCGCAACACCGCGTGGCGCTGCACCAGGGTTTCGAAGGTCTGGCGCAGGGCGTCGAGGTTCAGCTCGCCACGCAGGCGCAAGGCGCCCGGCATGTTGTACATCGAGCTGTCCGGTTCCAGGTTCCACAAGAACCACAAGCGCTGCTGGGCAAAGGACAGCGGCTGGCGTTCGCCAGAGGTGTCCGCCACCAGCGCCGGGCGTTCACAGCGGTGTTGCAGTGTCTGTACCTGTGCGGCGAAATCCTCAAGGCGCGGGTGTTCGAACAGGCTGCGCAGGCTTACCGACAGGCCCATGCGCTGGCGGATCTGCGAGACGATTTGCGTCGCCAGCAACGAGTGCCCGCCCAATTCGAAGAAGCTGTTCTCGCGGTCGACGCGACTGACCTGCAACACCTGCTGCCAGATCTGCGCCAGCTGGATTTCCAGTGCCCCTTGTGGTGCGCTACCGGTTGCGGCCTCCCAGACTGGCGGGGCCGGCAACGCGGCGCGGTCGAGTTTGCCGTTGCGGTTGAGGGGCAACGCGGCCAGCACCATCAGTCGCGTCGGCAGCATGTAGTCCGGCAGGCGCTCGCCCAAGGCGCGGCGCACGGTGTCGGTGAGTTGCCGCGCATCGGCGTCCAGCTGTTCATCCGGGGCCGGCACCACATAGCCGATCAACTGCTTGCCGCCGACGCCTTCGTGCACCAGCACCGCGGCTTCGCTGATCATCGCCAGGCCTTGCAGGTGCGCCTCCAGCTCACCCAGTTCGACGCGGAATCCGCGAATTTTCACCTGATGGTCAATACGCCCCAGGTACTCCAGTGCGCCGTCCTCGCGATAGCGCGCCAGGTCACCGCTGCGGTACAGCCGTGCCCCCGGCGTGGCGGAAAAAGGATCGGCAATGAAACGCTCGGCACTCAAACCCGGACGCTGGTGATAGCGCTGGGCGAGGCCGGCGTCACCGCCGATGCACAACTCGCCGACGCAACCGGTCGGCAGCAGGTGGCCTTCGCTGTCCAGCACATACAACGCACGCCCCGGCAGCGCGCGGCCAATCGGCACGCCAAGGGGATTGCGGGTATCGGCCAGGGTGCATTCGTGGGTACTGGAAACGACCGTGGCTTCGGTTGGCCCGTAGGTATTGAGCAGGCGCACATCGCCCAGACCGGCGGCATGCCACAACTTCAGGCCTTCGAGCGACATGGCCTCGCCCCCGACGTGGACCTGACGCAAGCGCCCTTTCTCACGCTGCGGTTGCGCAGCCCACTCTTGAGCCAGCAAGAACCAGTAGGCGGCCGGCAGGTCGGCCAGGGTCACGCCGTGCGCGATGATCTGCCGATAAAGGGTGTCGGTGTCCCATAACTCATCGCCGCGCATCACCAGCGCCGCGCCCACGCACAGCGGCGGGTAGCACTGCTCGACAAAGCCGTCGAAGCTGAAAGTGGCGAATTGCAGCACACGGTCTTGCGCCGTGAGTTGTGAATAGTCCGCCGCGATCACGCAAAACTCGCGCAGCGCGGCGTGGGCCAGGCACACGCCTTTCGGGCGTCCGGTGGAACCGGAGGTGTAGATCAGGTAGGCGAGGTCTTCGGCGCTGGCGAGGTTGTCCGGGTTTTCGGTGGAGTAACCGTCAACGCTCGACTCCAGCGCCAGGCGCGGCAAACCTTGCGGCAACGCTACATCGGCGAGCAACCCCGGTTGCACCAGCAGCAGATCCATGCCGCTGTCTTCGATCATGTAGGCCAGGCGCTCGGCCGGGTAATCCGGATCGAGCGGCACATAACCGGCGCCGGACTTGAGGATGGCCATCAGGCTGACGATCATCTGCGCATTGCGCCGCACCGACAGGCCGACCCGCTGCCCCGGCGCCACACCCAGGGCGCGCAGGCGATGGGCGAGCTGGTTGGCTTGCGCATTGAGCTGGGCGTAGGTCAGGCACTCGTCGCCGACCATCACCGCCAGTGCATCGGGCGTGCGTGCCGCCTGTTGCTCGAAACGCTGATGGACCAGCAACGGGCTGTCGAGTGGCGGCGCAGGCGGACGCGAACCGGCCAACACCTTTGCTTGAGCCTGTGCATCGAGCAGGCTGACCGCGCCCAATGCCTGCTGTGGCTGCGCGACGAATTGCTCCAGCACCTGCAACAGGCTGGCGCCCAACTGGCTGATCTGCGCCGCGCTGAACCGGCTGCGGTCGAAACTGAAATCCAGACGCAGGGTGGTGCCGACTTCGATGCCGAGGGTCAGCGGGTAGCTGGTGATTTCGTGATTACGCAGCGCGCCGAAGGTCAGGCCCGCCGGCGCACCTTGTTTGAGGGCTTCGGCCACCGGGTAGTTCTCGAACACCAGCAGGCTGTCGAACAGCGCCCCCTGTTGCCCGGCCCAGCCCTGGATGTCGTAGAGCGGCACGTGTTCGAACTCGCGCAGGCTCAGGTTCAGCGCTTGCAGGTGGTTGAGCCATTGGGCCACCGACTGCCCTGCCGGCGGCGCGGCAATGATCGGCAAGGTGTTGATGAACAGCCCCAATTGCTGCTCGATGCCCGACAGCGGCGCGGAGCGTCCGGCCATGGTGGCGCCGAACGCCACGCAGGATTGGCCGGTGTAGCGCTGCAACAACAGGCCCCAGGCGCCTTGCAGCAAGGTGTTGAGGGTGATTTTCTGCTGGCGGGCGAAATCGCCCAGGCGCTGCAGCGCGGCGCTTTCAAGGGTCAATTGATGCTCGCCCATGCCGCGTCCTTCGACCGGTGCCGGCAAGGCTTGCGCCAGCAGCGTCGGCGTTTCCAGTGGCGCCAGCGCTTGCTTCCAGAACTGCTCGGCGGCCAACAGCGGCTGCTGTTGAATCCAGCCCAGATAATCGCGGTATTGCCCCAACGGCCTGGCCAGCGTCTGGCCGGCGTAATGCTGAATCACTTCGCCGAGCAATTGCGCGTTGCTCCAGCCGTCCATGAGGATGTGATGGCTGGTGTAGATCAGGTGCCAGTCTTCAGGGTTTCGGCGCACCAGCACCAGGCGGAACAACGGCGCGGCGCTGAGTTCGAAGCCGCGACTGCGCTCTTCGGCGGCCAGTGCATAGAGGTCGACATCGTCCGCCTCGATCACTTGCAGTTGCAGGTCGATCTGGCGATGAATCACCTGATGCGCAGATTCCAGTCCCAACCAGTGGAAGCTGCTGCGCAGGATGTCGTGACGGTTGATCGCCGCTTGCCAGGCCCGGCCGAATGCCGCCAGTTCCAGCCCCTGGATGTCCAGACGCAATTGATTGATGTAGGCCTCGGCCTGGGGTTCGTACAGGGTGTGGAACAGCATGCCCTGCTGCATCGGCGTCAGCGGGTAAACGTCCTCGATGGCTGGTGCCGGGACAGGCAAGGCATCGAGTTGCGCCCGGGTGATGCGCGCCAGCGGGAAGTCCGACGGCGTGACCTGGCCTGGCGTTGTCGCGCAGCAATGTTCGATCAGTGCCTTGAGTTCTTCGGTGTAGGCATCGGCCAGTTGCTGCACCGTGGATTCGGCGAACATGTCACGGCTGAAACCCCATTGCAGCGAGAGCTGCCCGCCATACACCTGGCCTTCCACGGTCAGCCAGTTGGCCAGCGGCGCATCATCGCCCTGGGCCTGACCAGCGCTTTGCGCGGCCGGGATGAACAGCGCAGCCTCATCGAACTGACGGTCGAACTGCCCCAGGTAGTTGAAGGTGATGCGTGGCGCCGGCAGGTCTTGCAGAAGCTGGCGCTGCGCCGGTTCGCCAAGATAGCGCAGCAACCCATAGCCCAGGCCTTTGCCGGGAATGGCGCGCAGTTGTTCCTTGACCGACTTGATCGAATTCGCCGCCCCGGCCTCGGGTTGCAGGCGCACGGGAAACAGGCTGGTGAACCAGCCGACGGTGCGGCTCAGGTCGAGGTCGTCGGACAGGTCTTCGCGACCGTGGCCTTCAAGCTGGATCAGCGTCGAGCCCTGCCCGCTCCAGCGGCAGATGACCCGCGCCAACGCCGTGAGCAACAGGTCATTGACCTGGGTGCGATAGGCCGCCGGTGCCTGTTGCAACAGTTGGCGGGTCAGTTCGGCATCCAGTGTCGATTCGATCTTGTGCCCGTGGCGCTGCTGCAAGCTGCCCTGCGGATGCTCACACGGCAGGTCCCGGGCATCCGCCAGTTGCGCCTGCCAGTACGGCATTTGCTCAGACAAGGTGCCGGCATGCTGTTGCAGGTGCGCGGCCCAGGCTTGATAAGCGCTGGTTTTCTCGGGCAGCGCCACTTGCCGGTAAGCCTGCTGCAAGTCTTCGAGCAATACCCGCCACGACACGCCGTCCACCGCCAGGTGATGGACCACCAGCAACAGACGCTGACTGCCGTCGTCGAGGCTGACCAGCAAGGCGCGCAGCAGCGGCCCATTGGCCAGATCGAGGCTGCGTTGCGCTTCATCGCACAGCACGGTCAGGGCTTCGGTCGAACACGCCTGACGCAGCCACAACCCAGCGGATTCGACCTGCGGCCCATGGTGTTGCTGCCAGCCTTGGGCACCGTCGATGAAGCGCAGGCGCAAGGCGTCGTGATGATTGACGACGGCCACCAAGGCCCGTTCCAACGCTTGCGGATCCAGCGCTTCCCGGGGCGTCAGCAGCAGCGACTGGTTCCAGTGCTGACGCTGGGCGATGGCCTGTTCGAAGAAGTAATGCTGCGTCGGGGTCAGGATTACCTCGCCGCTGACCGGGCCTTGATCGATGCGGCTGCGGCTTTCGAACGTCGCGACCAATGCCAGGCTGCGCACGGTCTGGTACTGGAACAGATCCCGCGGACTGAGGCGAATGCCGGCCTGGCGGGCGCGGCTGACCACCTGGATGGAAATGATCGAGTCGCCGCCGAGTTCGAAGAAGTTGTCTTCAAGGCCCACAGGTCGCGTGCCCAGTACGTCCTGCCAGATCTGCGCCAGCCTGGTCTGCATGGCATCCTGCGGTGCGACGAACGCCTGCTGCGGCGCGGCGTCCGGTGGCGGCAAGGCCTTGCGGTCGAGCTTGCCGTTGGCGGTCACCGGCAAGGCATCCAGCGGCATCAGGTACGTGGGCACCATGTATTCCGGCAGGCTGCCGAGCAGCCAGGCCTTGAGGGTTTGCGACCACTGCGCATCGGCGTCGGCGCTTTCCAGCACCAGGTATGCCACCAGATGTTTGCCGCCCTGCACCAGCACCACGGCCTCGCGCACCAGGTCGTGCTGCATCAGGCGGGTTTCGATCTCCCCCAGTTCGATGCGCAGGCCGCGCAATTTGACTTGATGATCGAGGCGCCCGAGGTACTCGATCACGCCATCGGCACGCTGCCGCACACGGTCACCGGTGCGGTACAGGCGCGCGCCGTCGTGGAACGGACACGGCACGAAGCGCTCGGCGGTGAGCGCCGGACGTCGGTGATAACTGCGCGCCAGCCCGGCGCCGCCGAGGTACAGCTCCCCCGCCACGCCGGCCGGAACCGGAAGCAATTGCGCATCCAGCACATGGGTGCGCAGGTTGGCGATGGGCCGGCCGATGGGCACGCTGTCGGCGCCTTCGTCGACGCAGGTCCAGTGGGTCACGTCGATGGCCGCCTCGGTCGGGCCGTAGAGGTTGTACAACCCGGCACCCGGCAGCTTTTTGAACACCTGCAATTGCGCATCCAGCGGCAAGGCTTCGCCACTGCAAGCAATGCGTTTGAGGCCCGTGCACGTCTCGACACCCGGCTCGTGAATGAACGCCTGGAGCATCGACGGCACAAAGTGCAGCGTGCTGATGCCGTGGTCAGCGATGAGGCGGATCAACTGCGCCGGTTCCCGATGTGCGCCCGGTGGCGCCACCACCAGACACGCGCCGGTCATCAGCGGCCAGAAGAACTCCCAGACCGACACGTCGAAACTGAACGGGGTTTTCTGCAATACCGAATCGCTGTCATCCAGCCCGTAAGCCTGCTGCATCCAGCACAAGCGGTTGACCAGCGCCGCGTGACTGTTGCCGGCGCCTTTGGGCTTACCGGTGGAGCCGGAGGTGTAGATCACATAGGCCAGGTTCAACGGATGCACTTCGACCTGCGGGCAGACTTCGCTGTAGCCGTCGAGCCAGTCGTGCTGCCGGTCCAGGGCGATGACCTTGACGCCGTCGGTGGGCAGTGCGCCGAGCAGGGAGCCTTGCGTGAGCAGCAGGCCAATCGCGCTGTCGTCGATCATGTAGGCCAGGCGTTCGGCCGGGTACTCCGGGTCCAGCGGTACGTAGGCACCCCCGGCCTTGTGAATGGCCAACAGGCCAAGGACCATCTCCAGCGAACGCTCGACGCAGATCCCCACCAGTACATCCGGACCAACGCCCTGCCCGCGCAGGTAATTGGCCAGTTGGTTGGTGCGGACATCGAGTTGCGCGTAGCTCAACCGGCGCTCGCCAAACACCAGCGCCGGTGCCTCGGGCGTGCGTCGGGCCTGGGCCTGGATCAACTGATGCAGGCACTGCTCGACGGGATAGACCTCGGCGGTGCGGTTCCAGTCCTGCACCAGCACCTGTTGCTCATCGGCGCTCAGCATCGGCAACTCACCGATTTTTTGCGTCGAGTCGTCGACTAACCCCTGCAACAGACGCGTCCAGTGCCGGGCCATGCGTGCGATGGTGTCGGCTTCGAACAGGTCGTTGGCATAGGTCAGCGCGGCGTGCAGCTTGCCACCCTTCTCCCAGGTGTCGAGGGTGAGGTCGAACTGGGTGGTGCGGCTTTGCCAGTCGATGCTGCCCAGCACCAGGCCGGAGGCGGTGCTGACCGACGCCATGTCGGCCACGTGCGGCTGGTGGTTGTACATCACCTGGAACAACGGCGTGTGACTGAGGCTGCGCTCCAGTTTCAACGCTTCGACCAGGCGCTCGAACGGCAGGTCCTGATGGGCCTGGGCGCCGAGGGCGGTTTCCTTGACGGCGCGCAGCAGGTCGTCGACCCGGGTCTGGCCGTCCAGTTGGGTACGCAGCACCTGGGTGTTGACGAAGAAGCCGATCAGGCCTTCGATTTCCGCACGGTTGCGGTTGGCGATGGGCACGCCGACGCGGATGTCGGTTTGTCCGGTGTAGCGATGCAGCAACGCGTTGAAGGCGCCGAGCAATAGCATGAACAGGGTAATGTTGTGCTTCTGTGCGGCGCTGCGCAGTTGTTCGGCCAGTTGCGTTTCGACCGCGAATTCGTAGCGGGTGCCGCGATAGCTCGGCATGGCCGGGCGCGAATGATCCAGGGGCAGTTCCAGCACCGGATGCTCATCGCCCAGTTGCGCCTGCCAGTACGCCAGTTGCCGCGCCTGCTCGCCCGCCTCCAGCCAGCGGCGCTGCCACAGGGCGTAGTCGCTGTACTGGATCGGCAACGCGGCCAGCTGCGGTTGGGTGCCCGCATCGAAGGCGTCGTAGCAGCGGATGAATTCGTCGATCAGCACGTTCATCGACCAGCCGTCGGAGACGATGTGGTGCAGGGTCAGCAACAGCACGTGCTCAAGTTCTGCGAGCTTGAGCAAGGTGACCCGCAGCAGCGGACCGGTCGACAGATCGAACGGCAGCATCGATTGCTGCTCGGCGGTGTGCGCCACGGCCCGCTCGCGTTCCTCGGCGGGCAGTGCGCTGAAATCCAGCTGTTCGATCAGCAACGGCGCCGTAGCCGGCACTTGCTGCAAGCTGTCGTCGACCTGACGCTGGAACACCGTGCGCAGGGTTTCATGCCGCGCCACCAGACTGGCGAACGCCTGTTCCAGCGCCGACAGGTTCAAGTGCCCGGTCAACCGTACCGCGCCCGGCAGGTTATAGGCGCCGCTGTGCGGGTCCAGCTGCCAGAGGAACCACATGCGTTGCTGGGCGTACGACAACGCCTGGCGATCCTCGGCCTCGATGCCGGCCGGGATCGGGAAACGGGCGAAATCCACGCCCTCCTTGTGCAAGGCCGCCAGGAACATCTGGCGCTTTTCCAGGGGCAACCCGATAAACCGGCGAGCAAGTTTCAAGGAGTCTTCAGCATTCATCTATCGGCATCCGCATCAGTAGGCAGCAGGCGCAAAGGCGCGTCGTCCCTGTAAAACGAATGCAGGCGGGAAAAATTAGCGCAGGGGAACAAGTATCAGGAGGGAGAGAAACGCGAAAAAACAGGCTGATGAATACTACTGTGGGAGCGGGCTTGCTCGCGAAGGCGGTGTGTCAGGCAACGGGTATGTTGCTGACACTCCCTCTTCGCGAGCAAGCCCGCTCCCACAGGGGTCCAGTGAAGTTTGAGGAGGGTGTTAACCCACGGCAGCCATGGAATGCCGCCGATGATGCCCCTCAAGCTGGTCCTTGATCACCCGCAGCACCTTGGCCTCCTGCTCATGGATGTAGAAGTGCCCGCCGGCCAGCATGTCCACCGAGAAACTGCCGCGGGTTTCCTGGCTCCAGCCGATCAATTGCTCGGTGGTGGCGCGGTCGGCCTTGCCGCCGAGCACGTGCACCGGGCACTTGAGCGGCGGGCGCTGGATCGGTGCGAAACGCCCGCACAACAGGAAGTCCGCGCGCAGCACCGGCAGGGTCAGGCTCATCAACTCTTGATTGGCCAGGATCTCTTCGCTGGTGCCGTTGAGGGTGCGCAATTGCTCGATCAGCTCGGCATCGGTTTTCGGCTGGGCAAAGCCGCGGTCGTAGTCGGCGCGCAGGGTCGGCGCGGCGGTGCCCGAGGCGAACAGCGCGACCGGTTCCGGGCAACCCAGCGAGCGGAACGCGTGGGCCATCTCGCAGGCCAGCAACGCCCCCATGCTATGGCCGAACAACGCATACGGCGCCTTGAGCGTGGCCTTCTGTTCGTGGGCCAGCTGCAGCGCCAGGCGGCGCATGTCGGTGTGCAGGGGCTCGCCATATCGCGCGCCCCGCCCTGGCAATTCCACCGGTTGCAGCTTGAGCCACTCCGGCATTTTGCGCCGCCAGCGGCTATAGACCATGGCACTCGCGCCCGAATAGGGCAGGCACAGCAATGTCAGCGGGGTCACCGGGATTTCCTCGAAGGTTGTCTGCTTGGAGAACGGATGAGGTGTAGCCGGAATTAGTCGCAGATCCCAATGTGGGAGCGGGCTTGCTCGCGAAGGTGGTGTGTCATGCAACATTGATGTCGACTGACACTCTGCTTTCGCGAGCAAGCCCGCTCCCACAGGTCGATCTTCATTTCAGATGGCGATAGCTCGGGATCGCCGAGCCGAGCACCAGCGCCCCCGCCGCAATCGCCAGCCAGAACCCGCTGCGCGCGCCGAAGGCGTCCACCAGCCAGCCGGAGCCGGCGGCACCGATCGCGACGCCGATGCTCAGCCCGGTGACCAGCCAGGTCAGGCCTTCGGTGAGTTTGGCCGGTGGCACGATCTGCTCCACCAGGGCCATGGCGACGATCAGCGTCGGCGCAAAAAACAGCCCCGCGACAAACACCGCCAGCGACAAGCCGAGAATGTTCGCCGCCAGCAACAACGGCAAGGTGGTCACCGCCGTTGCCACGCCGCCGTACAGGAACAGGCGCGCCAGCGGTACTTTCGAACGCAGTGCGCCGAAGGCCAGCCCGGCCAGGCACGAGCCGATGGCGTACACCGACAGCACGATGCTCGCCGCCGCCGGTTGACCCTGCTGCTGGGCGAAGGCGACGCTGACCACGTCCACCACGCCGACGATGGTGCCCATGGCGACCATCAACAGCATCAGCAATTGAATGTCGCGCGAGCGGATGATCGAGCCTTGATGGTGATCTTCGTGGGGATGTACCGGCGGTTCCGTGCTGCGCTGCAACACGAACGCGGTGACGCCGACGGCCAGCGCCAGCAAGGCCGCCAATGGCCCTGCCTCGGGAAACGCCACCACACACAGGCCAACGGAAAGCGGCGGCCCGACGATGAAGCAGACTTCATCCAGTACCGATTCCAGGGCGTAGGCAGTCTGCAACTCGGGGCGGCCACGATACACCTCGGTCCAGCGGGCCCGCACCATCGCCGACATGCTCGGCATGCAACCGGCCAGCGCGGCGAAGACAAACAGTGTCCAGTGCGGTGCCTGCAACCGCGTGCACAGCAACAACAGCAACAGCGCCCCGCCGCCGAGCAGCGCCGCCACCGGCAGAATCCGCCCCTGGCCATACCGATCCACCAGCCGCGAGACCTGCGGCGCACAAAAGGCCGTGGCCAGGGCGAACGTCGCCGCCACCGCGCCCGCCATTCCGTAGCCACCCTGCAATTGCGAGAGCATGGTGATCAGGCCGATGCCGGTCATGGAAATCGGCATGCGCGCGAGCATGCCGGCCAGCACGAATGCGCCGCTGCCGGGGGCTTTGAACAACTCGCGATAGGGGTTGGCCATGGGTCAGGTCTCATCAGGGGACTGCACGTTGCCATAACGGCTGATTGCGGGGGAAGCGTGGAATTGTTGGTTGAATGTGAAGGCCCCTTCGCGAGCAAGCCCGCTCCCACATTGGACGGCGTACACAAATCAACTGTGGGAGCGGGCTTGCCCCGGGCGGCGTTCCGACGAAGGGGCCCTCACAGACAACTCACACTCCCCGCCAAGTGAACTCTCGGCCACCCAGACCAGTCAGCTAAATAGGCCCCAGACTCCCGGAGTTGCGCGACAATGGCTGATCACCCCGAACGCCAGAGCCCCATCGACGCCCACGGCATCATCGGCGACATGCGCAGCGCGGCGCTGGTCAACGACAAGGGCAGCGTGGATTTCTTCTGCTGGCCGGAGTTCGACAGTCCGTCAATCTTCTGCTCGCTGCTGGACACCCCCGAGGCGGGAATTTTCCAGCTATCGCCGGACTTGCCCGACGCCCGCCGCGAACAGATTTACCTGCCCGACACCAACGTGCTGCAAACCCGCTGGCTCAGTGACCGGGCGGTGGTCGAGGTCACCGACCTGCTGCCGGTCGGCGACACCGAGGACGACCTGCCACTGCTGATGCGGCGGATCCGCGTGGTCAGCGGCCGCGCCACCTTCCACATGCGTTGCGCGGTGCGCCATGACTACGCCCGCGCCAGCACCCGCGCGAGCATGGACAAGGATGACGTGATCTTCGAGGCTGCGGACCAGCCGTCCCTGCGACTGTGCGCCGATCAAGCCATGCACATTGATGCCAATGGCGCGGTCGCGCAGTTCACCCTTGAACAAGACCAGACCGCCCAGTTCCTGCTCGGTGCGCCTGGCGACCCACGCTTCAGGGAGGGTGCCGCCGATCTGTGCCTGACACGCACCCTGAAGTTCTGGCGCGACTGGATCGGCCAGTCCAACTACCGCGGGCGCTGGCGCGAGAGGGTCAACCGCTCGGCCCTGGCCATGAAGCTGCTGACCTCGCGCAAGCACGGCGCCATTCTCGCCGCGGCTACTTTCGGCCTCCCGGAAAGCCCTGGTGGCGAGCGCAACTGGGACTATCGCTACACCTGGATCCGCGACGCTTCGTTCACCGTCTATGCATTCATGCGCCTGGGCTTCGTCGAAGAGGCCAATGCCTACATGCGCTGGTTGCGCGGCCGGGTCAGCGAGTGCCGGGGCAAGCCGACGAAACTCAACATCCTGTATGCCATCGACGGTCGCCAGGAGTTGCCGGAAATCGAGCTGACGCACCTGTCTGGTCATGGTGGCGCACAACCGGTGCGCATCGGCAATCAGGCGTACGAACAGGTCCAGCTCGACATCTTTGGCGAGCTGATGGACGCGATTTACCTGGTCAACAAGTACGGCGAAGCCATCTCCCATGAAGGCTGGAAACACACGGTGGAAGTCATCGATCAGGTTTGTCAGACCTGGGAGCAAAAGGACGTCGGCATCTGGGAAATGCGCGGCGAGCAATATCATTTCCTGCATTCACGGCTGATGTGCTGGGTCGCCCTGGACCGCGCCATCCGCCTCGCGTCCAAACGCTCGCTGCCCGCCCCGTTCGCCCGTTGGGACCAGACCCGCCAGGCGATCCATGCCGACATCTGGGAGAACTTCTGGAATGAGGAGCACGGGCATTTCGTCCAGCACATCGGCGGCACCGGCCTGGACGGTTCGATGCTGCTGATGCCGCTGGTGCGCTTCGTCAGTGCCCGTGACCCGCGCTGGCTGGCAACCCTGCAAGCCATCGAAAAGAGCCTGGTGCGCGACGGCATGATCTACCGCTACCGCAACGACGACAGCCAGATCGACGGCCTGCCCGGCAGCGAAGGCGCCTTCGCCGCCTGCTCGTTCTGGTACGTCGAATGCCTGGCCCGCGCCGGCCAGCTCGACAAGGCCCACCTGGAGTTCGAACAGCTGCTCAGGTACGCCAACCCGCTGGGGTTGTATGCCGAAGAGTTCGACAGCCATGGGCGGCACATGGGCAACACGCCGCAGGCGCTGACGCATCTGGCGTTGATCAGTGCGGCGTGTTTTCTGGATCGCAGGTTGAGTGGGGAGAAGGTTGTCTGGCAGCCTTGAGAACGCGTCGCCCCTTTCGCGAGCAAGCCCGCTCCCACATTTACTTTTGAATGGGCACAAATTTGTGTCCGACCGAGAGCAAGTGTGGGAGCGGGCTTGCTCGCGAAAGGGGCATCAGCCACAACACAAGATTGACTGAATACCGCCGGGTGAACCGGTGACCGGTGCAAGCCAATCTCCTGCAACCACTAAACAAACCTGCCCGGTTATCAGCAAGCAAGGCATCTCAATTGTCCGAAAACGATTGTTGCCAGCCGCTATCACCCCACCTACCATCCTCAATCAACGGGTACAGCGGAGCTGTCCAGAACCACCCGAATTCAAGGAACCAGAATGACCCAACGCATCCATCGCAGCATCGACACCCCGCTCCGAACCGGTTTGAACCGCGAAGAACTCTGGGAGGCCGACGACAAGGGCCTGATCAAATGCTGGGAAGTCGGCCGCCAGCGCGCCGCCCGTTTCCCCGAACTCGCCCGACAGTGCCTCGCCGGCGAGTTGCCGGTGCTGGGCTGGAAAGGTGGCGTCAGCCGCAGCCTGAAGAAAACCGAAAAATACGGATCCCTCAAATACCTCGCCCAGTGGCAAGGCTTGCGCGGGGAAGACCTGGACGTGGACCTGGCGCAAGAACGAGCGCTGACGTGTGCTCGGACAGCCATGGTGGTGACGTTTACGCCGGATCGGGCGAAGTATTTCAATCAGGTGGCGGAAGTTGAATTCTAGGAGCAGGGACGATGGTCGATTTGCATCAGGAATTTCAAAACAGTGGATTTTTCCACGAAGCACGCATTGATAGACGTTCAGCCGACGCGTTGACAGGTATTGCGGCTGGACTCGCTGCCGATGGCAAGATCAACCAGCAGGAAGCCGAGTTTCTCAAGAGCTGGATCGAAGCTCATTTGTGTCATCTGGGTGATCCGGTCGTGAACATCCTTTATAAACGCCTCTCCGACATGTTGAGCGATGGCGTGCTGGACTCCGAAGAATCGGCTGAGCTACTGGATATGCTGCACCAGTTTGCAGGTCTGCCGGTTGGTTCTGGCCAGGTTTTCACAACGCCTTGCAGTCTTCCACTCGACAACCCTGCACCCGCGCTGAACTGGGTTGATCGGGTTTTCCTGTTCACCGGAGTCATGGCTTACGGTCCGCGCAAAGCATGCGAATCGCTGATTGTCGAACGCGGCGGCCTGATTGGAGGTTCGGTCAGCAAGAAAATCAACTATCTGGTGGTCGGCAGCATCGGAAACGATCAATGGCTTCATAGCACTTATGGAACCAAGATCAAAAAAGCGGTTGAGCTAAGAGAGAGTGGCGTTCCAATCGCGATCATCAGTGAAGAACATTGGCAAAGGGTGTTGTTCGGGTGAACTTGGGGTAACTGCATCGAGTCCAGACAAAAAGAACCTCAACGCCCCACTGGCTCTACTGCAACACTGACCGAAAACCGCTCCCGGTAAGCCTGCGGTGTCACCCCCATGGCCCGCAGGAAGCTGCGGCGCAGGGTTTCTTCGCTGCCGAAGCCGCATTGCACCGCCACCCTTTTGATCGGCACACCGGTATCGCTGAGCAGACGCCGCGCGGTTTCGACGCGGATCAGTTCGATGGCCCGGGCCGGGGTCTGGCCGGTGTCGGCGCGGTAGTGGCGTACGAAGCTGCGTTCGCTCATGCCGGCCTGCAAGGCCAGGGTCGGGATGCCAAGGTCCTTGGTCAGGTTTTCGCTGATCCAGGCGTGGAGTTCGTCGAATCTCTTGCCTTCCTGTTGCAGGGACAGGGTCACGCTGAATTGCGACTGGCCACCCGGACGCTTGAGAAACACCACCAGTTGCCGGGCGACTTCCAGGGCCATGTTGCGCCCCAGGTCCTGTTCGACCATGGCTAGTGCCAGGTCGATGCCAGCCGTCACGCCGGCCGAGGTCCAGACCGGGCCGTCGTTGATGAAGATCGGGTTGGGTTCGACCTGCAAGCGCGGGTGCTGTTGCGCCAGTTGCTCGCAGCGGGTCCAGTGGGTGACCACCCGCCGGCCATCGAGCCAGCCGCTTGCCGCCAGCAGAAACGCACCGGTACACACCGAGGAAACCCGTCGGCAGCCACGGGCATGCTCGCGCACCCAGGCGACCAACGGCGCATCTTGCGCCGCCGCGTAGACACCCCAGCCACCGGCGATGATCAGGGTGTCAGTGCCGTCATCCGGTAAGGGTTCGGCCAACAGCGCCAGGCCCGCCGACGACATCACCGCCCCGCCGCCGCTGGCAATCACCGTCGGTGCATAGGGTGGCGGCAGGCCTTGCTGGCGGGCAATGTCGTTGGCCGAGGCGAAGACCTGCAACGGCCCGGTGACGTCGAGCAATTGCACGTTGGCGAACGCGAGTACATGGATGGTTTTCGACATTTGGCGTAATTCGTGGGGATATTGGCGTATACGCCAAATCCTACGAGCCTACAGTCAAGCCGTCCACCCACTTCACGAGAAAAACACCATGACGTTGCAGATCGGCTTTCTGTTGTTTCCACAGGTTCAGCAACTGGACCTGACCGGCCCTTATGACGTACTGGCCTCGCTGCCGGATGTGAAAGTGCATCTGATCTGGAAGGACCTGATGCCGGTCACCGCCAGCACCGGCCTGCTGTTGAAACCGACGACCACCTTCGAGGATTGCCCGGCGCTGGACGTGATCTGCGTACCCGGTGGCAGTGGCGTCGGGCCGTTGATGGAAGATGACCAGACCCTGGACTTCCTCAGGGCCCAGGCCGCCAACGCCCGGTACATCACGTCGGTGTGCACCGGCGCACTGGTACTGGGCGCGGCGGGATTGCTCAAGGGCAAACGCGCCACCACTCACTGGGCCTATCACGAGTTGCTCAAGCCGCTGGGCGCAATCGCGGTGAAGGATCGGGTGGTTCGCGACGGCCATCTGTTGACCGGTGGCGGGATCACCGCCGGTATCGACTTCGCCCTGACCCTGGTCGCCGAACTGTTCGACCCGGCCACCGCCGAGTTGGTGCAGTTGCAACTGGAATACGCTCCGGTCCCGCCGTTTACGGCGGGCAACCCCGAGACAGCGCCGGCCAGTGTGCTGGAAGAGGCTCGCCAGCGGGCTGCGGGGTCATTGAAGCTGCGGGCGGAAATCACCGAGCGCGCGGCGGCGAAACTCGATCGTCAGTAAGAAAACGGCGGCGGGTATCCGCTTGCTGCCGCCCCGACCTTTCCTGCGGTCACAAAAAAACCCGCCGAAGCGGGTTTTTCCAAGACCATGACGACTCCTTGTCGCAGCGTTCCTTGCATATGGTCGATCATCCGTGATCCTGAGCACATCCTGTGCTTCAGTGGGTGAGGCCAGAATACGCATCGGATCCAAATTGTAACAGGCGATATCGCTACCATCGCGTGTAAGACATTCGCTATAAGCCACCTTCCGAAAACCCTTAGATGCCTCAGGCGTCGAGCCGACTTCAGCCTCCCTGTTGCTCGTGGGACTTTGCATTGTCGATCAAAAACTGCTCGATATTGTTCATTTGCTCTTCCCATCCACGACTATCCATCCGGAAAGCCTTTTCCCGGCGCACATCGGGGATGTGATCGAAACCAGACTCGGAGACTCTGAGCAAGGTGCCTGCGTCATGATCTTCCAGTTCGAACTTGACCAGGGTGGTTGGCTCCTGGGAATAGTCGATCTCGGGACGCACCGCGTACGGATGCCAGCGAAACGAAAACAACCGCTCCGGCTCGACCCGCTCGACCAACACGTTCCACAATACGTGTTCATAACCGGGGTACGTAACCCGGCCCTGGGTCCACTCGCCTGCCACAAAACGCTTGCCTTCCAGCGCCACGCCAAACCACTTCCCGAACTCTTCGGCATGGGCTATCACTCGCCAGACCTGCGAACGCTTGGCCTTGAGCAGGATTTTCCTTTCGATGCGATCAGATGCTGGGTTCATAAGTCACCTCCTGTACTTGAACAGTAGGTCAGTAAGACCACAAGACCAACCCTAAAGTTGTACCAATCGGGATGCGCAATCAACCATACCTGAGATATTCGGTTGCATTTGCACGGATAAGTTCTGGGGCAATCACAAAGTCGGAGGTCGAAACTGCTAACGTTTTCCTTCGAAACAGCATCGAATGGCAATCGCTGGTGAAACATTCGCAGTGGCAAGCGTAGCGGGCTGAATCCGTCACAGCGCTACACTGCACCTCAACTTTCGGTCACAGCGAGTCATCCGGCATGAACCCACGCTTACTATTGGCATTGACGCCCCTGCTGTTCACCTCCATGGCTGTCGCCGTTGACTGCGACAACGCCAGCGACCAGGCGACGATGAACCAGTGCGCGGCGCAACAGAATGCGGCCGCCGACAAGGAATTGAATGCGCTGTACCAGCAGATCACTTCGCGATTCAAGGGCAACCCGGACAACAAGAAACTGCTGGTGGGTGCACAGCGGGCGTGGGTTGCGTTCCGCGATGCCGAGTGCAAGTTCTCGACGTCCGGGGTGGAAGGCGGGAGTGTGTATCCGCTGATCTATAGCAACTGCACCACGGAACTGACCAAGGCGCGGGTGCAGACGTTCAAGAACTACCTGAAGTGTCAGGAGGGGGATATGAGTTGCCCGGTGCCGGGGGTTTAAGATTTTTAGTGTTTTTGAGGGCCTCTTCGCGGGCAAGCCCGCTCCCACAGGGTTCAGCGGTGTTCACACAATAGTGACCACACCACAAATCCACTGTGGGAGCGGGCTTGCCCGCGAAGGCGTCGGTTCAGTCGCCGCAATTACCGGACAAATATCTGCGCCGTGGTAATCGCCATGTCCCCGCCCGGCAATTTGATGCTGCCCGTCTGTTTGAGGCTGTCGGCATCGAAGATCGCCACGTCGTTGAACGTCCCGGCCAGGTAGATCTTGCTGCCGTCCTTGTTGAAGGAAATGCAGTAGTAGGAGTGATCAAGCGTCGCCGCCTGGAGCATTTTCTTCTCCTTGATGTCGTACTTGGCCAGGCGATTAAGCACACCGAACATCAGGTTCGGATCCTTGGGCGAGCGCATGCCGCTGAAATAGATTTCCGTCAGTGGCCCGAAGTCGGTGGTTTCGGTCTTGCCGGTTTTCAGGTCGACGCTGAACAGGCCATACAGGTATTCGGCGGTGGCCGGGTCCTGCTTCTTGTCCTTGAATTTCGCGGCGGTGTAGAGCAGCGAGAAGTCATGCCGGTACGTCTGCTGGTTCCACACGTAGAGCACGTCCGGCGCGCTGTAGTTCGGGCGTTTCCAGTGACGGCTGGGGATCAGCACGTCGAACTTGCCGGTCTGCACATTGACCTTGTAGACGTCCGCCCCCGCCACATACAGGGTGCCATCGTCGCCACTCTGCATGATGGTCAGCTGCCGCGGCGCCGGGAAGCTGCGCAGCGGCTTGGCATCCATCCCGGCGTCAGTCGAGTACACGTCCAGCCGAGGCTGCTGCACTTCGTAGCGGTCGTTCATCATCAGCGTCGGGTTGGCGACGGTGTACAGCTCCTTGCCGTCGTGGCTGACCGTGAAGGCGAACATCGACTTGGCCTTCTCACCCGGCTTCTGGGTGATGCTGGCGTGGAACACCTGTTTGCAGTTGTCCAGTTCGACGCCGTAGACGTCCGCATAGTGATTGTTCAGCACGTAGGCGGTCTTGCGATCCGGCGACAACTGCACGGTGCCGGGGCCGAAGGCGTCGGGCATCTTGCAGGTCTTGAACAGGGTGTCGGTGGCCAGGTCGATCACGTGCAGGTTGTTCGGGTAGTTGGTGGTCACCATGTATTCGTGACCGACTTGCAGCGCGGTGTTTTCATCGGCCAGAACACTGACGGAACAGCTGCTCAGGACGGCGAACGCGGCCAGGCCGCAGGCTTTGATGTTACGCATGCTGGAATCCTTCTTCTGTGATCACTTGTCTTTGGGGAAGACAGTGCCGAGGTTGCGCCAGTTTTCGTTGGACGCCTGGGCATCCTTGTTCCAGTCCGGGTAGGTGCTCATCATGTCGGGCACCTGGGCCGGCCACCAGCACGGGTCGGAGCAACCGTAGAGATCGGCCTCCATCGGCTGGCACAGCGACGACACACCGCCAAACGCATCGATTTCCCAGCCCGGGTCGGTGGTCGAGGCACAGCCCGCCACGGAGCTCATGGCCACCACTTCTTCTATGCGGTTCTCGTCCGCGGCCTGATCCAGCTTCAACGCTTTGTTATTGATTGCCTTGAGATGTTTCATATCAGTGAGCCTTGCGCGGAGTGATGTAGCTGCTGATGAACGCAGGGTTATGGGCCATGATCCGGGTGTAGACCTCGATGCCGAAGTCGACCCAGTCACGCATCAGTTCGCAGTAGTGATAGGTCGGGTGCGTCGGGTCGCCGTAGCGGGCGTAGCTCTCGTGGTAGCAACCGCCGGAGCACAGGTTACGGATCTGACAGTCTTCGCAACCGGTATTGGTGCGGTCCAGGCGCTGGGACAGGAAGTCGTTCAACTCCACCTGCTTGACGCCGCTGTGCACGTTGCCGAAGGTCGGCAGGCTCGAACCGGTAAAGCGGTGGCACAGGTTCAGCTCGCCCTTGTGATCGACCGCCAGCATCTTCAGGCCCGCGCCGCACGGCAGGGCCTTTTTGTGGCCTTCGTGGATATCGGTGATCAGCTGGTGCAGGTTGGAGAAACCGATGTTGCGGTGCTCCAGCGCCGCTTCCAGATAGCGCCGACCGAGTTTTTTCATGTTGGCGAAGACTTCGATCAACTCGTCGCTGGTGAGGTTGAAACTGCTGATGTCGCCGGACGTCACCGGGGCAAAACCGACTTCGGCGAAACCCAGTTCGTTGAACAGGTGATCCCAGATGGTTTCAACGTCGGTCACGCCGGTGGTCAGGGTCACCCGCGCGCCCACCGGACGGCTGTTGTAGCGCGACAGCAGCATCTCGGCCTTGCGCCGCACCACGTCATAGGTGCCCTGCCCGCCCACGGTGATGCGGTTGCGGTCGTGTACGGTTTTCGGACCGTCGATGCTCACCGACAGCCCGAAACGGTGGGCGTTGAGGTAGTCCACGGTTTCTTCGGTGAGCAGCGTGGCGTTGGTGGTCATGACGAATTCGACGAACTTGCCGGCCTCGCGAAAACGCTTCTCACAGTAATCGACCATGTACTCGATCAGCTTGCGGTTGCTCAGCGGTTCGCCGCCGAAGAACACCACGGTGAAACGCTCTTCGTCCGGGGATTCGCGCAGCAGCATTTCCACCGAAGCGATGGCCGTTTCCACGTCCATTTTCTTGCCCGCCGACGGCTTGTCGAGGTCTTCCTTGTAGCAGTAGGTGCAGCTCAGGTTGCAGCCGGTGTTGACGTTGAGCACCACGGTGTTGATCGCCGTGCGCTCGACCCGTTTGGTGGCGATGTCCGGGGTCAGCGGCGAGCCGTCGCTGACCAGTTCCAGGGCCATCAGCTCGCGCAGGGTCTCGGTGATTTCCTCGCCGTTGAAGCGCGCCGCCAGGCGCTGGATCAGGTCGTCCGAGGAGCAGCCGGGACCACGCAAGGTATCGATGATGGTGCCCGTCAGTTCATCGCTGGCGAACAGCGAACTGCTGGGGATGTGAAACAGCATGCGGTCGGCATCGACCTGCACTTCGTGCAGGTTGCGTTCGACCAGATTCAAGATAGCGCCCATTGCAAACCTCCTGTGCAAACCCCGCTTGGCGGGGCCTGCGGTCATTCCAAAAAGATGTCTGAAACCGTGAGAGATCAGTCAACTCATGGAATGGGTGGATTGTTCCAGCGTTGCACGGTCACGATCAGGTGGCCTTCGCCGGTCAGGGATTTCCCGGCGTCGTCGACGGCGGCGATCACCTTGAGGTTGCCGGCGTTGTTGGTGGACATCTTGCGTGCCGGGTTCGGCCCGGCATCGCCCGGGGTGAACACACCTGCGTCGGCCTGCATGGTGCCGGCGAACTTGACGTCTTCGTCCTCTTTGGCGCGTTCGTCGAAGGCCTCGACCTTCCACTGCGCCGGGAACACGCCGATGCGGTACGGCTTGCCATCGGCGCCTTTGCCCCAGGCCTCGGCATCGAAACGGCCCTGGACTTTCGGCGTCGATCCACCACCATCGCCGATCCGCGCCACCGAGAACTCCGGCACGACTTTGACTTCGGCGATTTTGCTGTACACCGACAGGCTCGGGCCTTTCAGCGTGCCGACGGTGACTGCACGCGCGCCCGGCTGGGCATTGGCGGCGGCCTTGAGCTTGACCTTGATCTGCTCCGGGCTCTGCGAGACGACTTCAACCACTTCCACGCCTTTGCCGAAGTTCGGCTTGCCGGAAAGGCCGCTGCCGATCAGGGTCACTTCGGTTTCGCTGCCGGCCTTCACGTAGCCCGGTTGCACCGCCAGCAAACGCTGGGAACCCTGTTTGGCGGCGACGAAGTCCAGACCGCGCTCGTCGTGCTCGGCCTCGAACATGCGGCCCTGCATGGCATTGCCCTGCGCTGCGAACACCTGGCGCATGGTCACGCCATCGATGGTCACGTTGCCGCGCCATTCATAGCCGGTATAGAGAATCGCGCTGCCGTCGCCGTTGAACGGCGAGCCGTCCGCGTACAGGCCTTTGACGTTGACCTTGAAGGTGTCGCTGCCGTCGGCCGTCACGCTCATCACACCGGCCAGCTCGCCTTTGCCCGGCAAGTGGCCGCTGAAGCTCCAGTCACCCGCCAGGGCTTCGCTTTTCGGCGCGGCGCTCTGCCATTTTTTCCAGGCCGGGTTGTCCAGCGGATAACGCTTGGCCAGCAGCGGCACCATTTCTTTGCGGGCCAGATCGAACCAGTCGCGGTCGCGGGACAGGGCCTGGTATTCGAGTGACGGCCATTGGCCGAGGTGGAAGTTCACCAGGCGCTCCCATTCCTGGGCGGGCCGCCGTTGCAGGGCCACCCGCGCACCGGAGTGGCAGCGGCCGCACATCTGACTGGTCTGGTCATCGAATTGCTCGACGGTATTGAGCCGGCGTTCCAGCGCATAACGCACGCCGTCGGTTTCGCTCGGTGCCAGGCCCTGGGTGTCGGCCAGGTATTTGACCAGCGTGCGGCGGTCGTCGTCGCTGATCTGCAAACCGTGCATGGTCTGCATCCGGGCGATGCTCATCAGCCAGCCTTCCGGCGTTTTGCGCTGATGGCTGATGCGGCTCAGGGCATTATCGGCTTCGGGGGTGTGACAGCCCTGACAGGTTTCCTTGAGGATGGTCTGGGCGTCACGGGCTGCCAGGCTGTGAGGCGAATGCAGCGCTACACAAGCGGCTACGGCCAGCAGGCTGGCGCTCATGCCTGATCGGAGTTTTCTCTTCATCAACGTCGAACCTCGCACGGTGCGTTCTTATTGTTGTGGCTTATCGTTTTTATGGTTTCTGCCGTCGGCGGTGAACCGCTGACGGAGGCAGGAGAAACGTCTGCAATGAGCAATACACGGAGCGTGCCAGCTT
Organism: Pseudomonas sp. FW305-70; assembly: GCF_058783925.1. Lineage (NCBI taxonomy): Bacteria > Pseudomonadati > Pseudomonadota > Gammaproteobacteria > Pseudomonadales > Pseudomonadaceae > Pseudomonas > Pseudomonas sp. FW305-70. Next base: position 8,089 of record NZ_JBYSYZ010000021.1, on the reverse strand, counting down.
ATGAATACCTCAATGAATCAATGATTTGCCGATAATGGCCGGTGTTTTGCCAATCCTGTCGCCGGCGTTGCGCGTTTAATTTCGCGACAACTGTTTCAGCCTGAGACAAGCATAGCTTTCTGTAGGAGCGAGCTTGCTCGCGATGGTCGTTAACGATTACGCGTGCTTGCCGACTAAACGTGGCGCTCTTTCGTCCATCGTCGGAACGCCGCCAGGAGCAAGCTCGCTCCTGCAGGGTGTTGTGTTCGGGACGTCTCACGTCGTCGCAATTTGCGACGTTTATCCTTCGCAGGGTGATCCGCAGAGAATCTGTCACGCCCCGGCAGATGGGGCCTTCGGGCCGAAAAAACACAACTGGCACAGCCATTGCGAAAGACCTCGCCACACGAACAAGACGAGGTTTCATCATGTCGCTCCCAAACCTGCTTCCCGCCACTTCGGCATTCATCCAGCGCGCCCCGCGCATGCTCATCGGCGGTGACTGGGTCGAGGCCGCCGACGGCCAGACCATGCCCCTGCACAACCCGGCCACCGGTGAAGTGCTGTGCGTGGTGCCACGGGCAACGCCGGAGGATGTCGACCGCGCGGTCCTCGCCGCCCGCCAGGCATTCGACGATTCATCCTGGACCCGCACCCGCCCCCGGGAACGGCAGAACCTGTTATGGAAACTCGCCGACCTGATGCAGCGCGACGCCGAGCTGCTGGCGCAACTGGAATGCCTGAACAATGGCAAGAGTGCCGCCGTGGCCCAGGTGATGGACGTACAACTGGCCATCGACTTCCTGCGCTACATGGCCGGCTGGGCAACCAAGATCGAAGGCTCGACGGTTGACGTCTCGGCACCGCTGATGCCCGACGATCAGTTCCACAGCTTCATCCGTCGTGAAGCGGTGGGCGTGGTCGGTGCGATCGTTGCCTGGAACTTCCCGCTGCTGCTGGCCTGCTGGAAACTCGGCCCGGCCCTGGCCACCGGTTGTACCGTGGTGCTCAAACCCGCCGATGAAACCCCGCTGACCGCACTGAAACTCGCGGAGCTGGTGCTGGAGGCCGGTTATCCCGAAGGCGTGTTCAATGTGGTCACCGGCACCGGCATCACCGCAGGCTCCGCCCTGACCCACAACCCGCTGGTGGACAAGCTGACCTTCACCGGCTCCACCGCGGTGGGCAAGCAGATCGGCAAGATCGCCATGGACTCCATGACCCGGGTCACCCTGGAACTGGGCGGCAAGTCGCCGACCATCGTCATGGCCGATGCCGACCTGAAAACCGCCGCGGCCGGGGCCGCCAGCGCTATTTTCTTCAATCAGGGCCAGGTCTGCTGCGCAGGTTCGCGGCTGTATGTGCAGCGCAAGCATTTCGACAATGTGGTGGCGGACATCAGCGACATCGCCAACGCGATGAAACTCGGCAACGGCCTGGACCCGAGCGTCGACATGGGCCCCTTGATCTCGGCGCGCCAGCAGGAGCGCGTCTACGGGTACATCGAAAAGGGCCGGGAAAGCGGCGCGACCATCGCCTGCGGCGGCGAGCAGTTTGGCCCGGGGTTCTTCGTCAAGCCGACGGTGATTGTCGATGTCGATCAGAAGCACTCACTGGTGCAGGAGGAAATCTTCGGCCCGGTGCTGGTGGCGATTCCGTTCGATGACGAGGCCGATGCCCTGCGCATGGCCAATGACAGCCCCTACGGCCTGGGGGCGAGCATCTGGTCGAATGATCTGGCGGCGGTGCACCGGATGATTCCACGCATCAAGTCGGGGTCGGTGTGGGTCAACTGCCACAGCGCCCTGGACCCGGCGCTGCCGTTCGGCGGCTACAAGATGTCCGGGGTCGGGCGTGAGATGGGGTATGCGGCGATCGAGCATTACACCGAGTTGAAGTCGGTGCTGATCAAGTTGTGATTTGTAGCGTCCTTTAGGCCGCCTTCGCGGGCAAGCCCGCTCCCACAGGGGAATGCATTCCAGTGTGGGAGCGGGCTTGCCCGCGAAGAGGCCGGTCCAGACAGCCCAAATATCAGGGTTTGAATCCCTGAGCCAACAACCAGCCGCGAACCCTCCTTCCCTGCTCCACCGTCAACCCGGCCAATACCTGCTCAGCCGGCTCCGTGCGCAATCTTCTTACAAGCGGCGCCACCTCCACCCCCTGCACATGCCAGATCCCCAGCGGCTGATCCACCGTGATCACCACCTCGGCCTCGTCGACAAATCCGTCACGCAACACCGGCGCGAGTTCGATTCTCAGGGCATTAAAATCGGCCTCGGCATGGGCAATTTCACCATCCGGCCATTGCCGTCGTGCCTGCCAGAATGGCTGATCCAGCCAACGCTGTTCATCGGCATAGAAATCCCGGCCGATCCGCGCAAAACGCAAAAACAGCTGCTCCACCCGCTGCTCGTGGAAACGCCGGGCCAGAGCCGCTCGCTCAGGCTTGCACAACAGCGTGTTGATCACCGTCGGCGCCTGCAACGCCGAGGAGAGGGATTGGAAAATGCCGTTGCCCGACAACGGGTCCACGGCCATCGCCGCATCACCGACCCGAATCCAGTTATCGCCGCACACCTGCGGGTTGAGAATCGCCGTGCTGCTGCGGGCATGCAGCTGCACATCCAGCTCCGGTTCGCCGCCGAAAAAAACACGAGCCACTGCCGACTCCCCACGTCTTTGCCGGCAGTAATCGAGCAACATGGCCTTGCCCGGCAACCCGGCACTGGCCACGTCCACCGTCCATTGCCAGTAACACTGACCGTCGGCCCGGCGCGCCATCCATGCCCAGCCATCCGTAAGGCTTTCCACGGCGCTGGCGGTGCTGCCCGGCGTACCTTGCCAGCGATTGAGCAGGCTGACGGTCTCAGGGCCACGCATGCCCCTGCCGATAGCGGGTGCCTGACGTCCTCGGGCTTCCACGAGAAACGGCGCAAGCAGCGATTCGTGTCCGTCAATTTCGATTCGGTGGCCATTGGCCGATGACTGAACCCTTAGCACCCGGCCTTCGATCAGCTCGACCCCCGCCAGGCGCAAATCCTCACGCAGGCCTCGGTCAAACAGCGGACGGTCGAGCAAGTACTCGATGTTCTGCGCATGGCGCTGGCCGTTCCAGCTCACCTGGCGTTGAGAAGGCAGCGCCGCCTCCGTCAACGCCTGATGCAGGCCCGCGCTGCGCAAGGCATCCAGAACCCGCACGGACACGCCTTCAAGCGCCGCAAACCGGCGCCATTCGCTGATCAGCGTGACGCGATGGCCAAGCCGCCGTAGCCCCAGTGCGACAGCGGCTCCAGCCGGTCCGGCGCCAAGAATGACGATGTCCGTCATGGCCCGAAGCGCCGTTCAGGGCCACGGTAACGGGCATGGTCGCGCAACCACTCGATGACTTGCTCATTGCTGGCATCAGGCTGCTCGACAAGGAACCCGGCGATGTGCCCGCTCAACGCGGCACATCCGAGGCTCGCCCCGGATTGCCCCGGGTACGTGCCATGCACACAGGCGGCGAAATCCGCCTGGGCGCTGTTGAGCCACGACCATTCCTGTTCGGCGCAGCGCGCATCGCCGGTCACCCGCAACACCTGCGGATAGTTGGCCGGAAACACCCCGCCCCCCTGGGCCGGACTCGACGCACACAACAGCACGCCCCGTGCCACCGCCGCCGCGCAGGCCGCGCGCAACAGGCTGCGATCCTGGCGCAGGCCGAGGCTCAGATTGATCAGTCGCACGTTCTGCGCCACCAGCCAGTCAATCGCCGTGGCGATCTGCAGGGCACTGGTGACACCGCGCTGGTCGAACACCTGGGCCATGCAAAACAGCGCCGAGGGTGCACGCCGGCCAATCGCCTCGATCACCGCACTGCCATGCCCCAGCGGATCCTCGCGCAAGTCGCCCTCGGCCAGTCCGTCTTCGAGCAATGAAAAGCGCCGACCGGCGATCACTTGCACCCGTTGCGCCGCCGAATGGCCGCTGTCCACCACACCCACGCGCAACTCAGGTTTCATGCAGCACCGTTTTCGAGGTCAGCACGCCGTCGAGCAATTCGAACCGCAGATCGGCATCGGCCAGGGTTGAAGGGCGATGGCTGATCAGAAAGCGCGTGCGTGCGGCAAACAAGCGGTCGATGGCGTCGATGACTTCGCGCTCGGTGGCTTCGTCCACCGCAGAGGTCGCTTCATCGAGCACCAGAATCAATGGGTCCTGCAACAGCGCCCGGGCAATCGCGATGCGCTGCTTCTGCCCACCGGACAACTGCTGGCCGCGCTCGCCCAGCGGACTGTCGAGGCCCTCGGGCAAGGACTCGATCAGGCTGTCGAGTTGCGCCAGGCGCGCCACTTCGGCAATCGCTTCGCGACTGGCGTCCGGCACCGCGTAAGCCAGGTTGTCGGCGAGGCTGCCGCGAAACAGCACGATGTCCTGGCTGACGATGGCAATGCGTCGACGCAACTGGAACAGGTCCAGCTCGCGCACATCGACGTCGCCCAGCAGGACCCGGCCCGATTGCGGATCGTGATGGCGTTGCAGCAGGTCGATCAGGGTGGATTTACCGACACCCGAGCCGCCGCTGAGGGCCACTTTCATACCGTAGGGAATCCGCGCTTCGATGCCGCGCAGGGTCGATTGGCGACCGGGATGGGCGAAATGCACGTTGTCGAACCAGAGATCGCCGCCATTGGGCATCGGCCGTGGTCTGGCAGGCGTCGACACGGTCGGCTGTTCGCCGCGCAACTCCATGACCCGGCCGAGGCTGACGGTCATCCGCTGAATCGCCACGTAGAGCCCGAGCAGGCTCTGTACCGGCCCCACGGCCATCCCCAGGTAGGTGGAAAACGCGATCAGCGCACCGAGCTGCCAGGTGCCCTGCACCACCCAGTATCCGCCGATCAAAAAGGCGCAGGCCCGGGACAGCGAGGTCAGCGTGCCCGGCACGGCCTGGGTGAAAAACTCGGTGACTTGCAGGCGCAGCAACTGGCTCATGTAGCCTTGCCCCAGCGTTTCCAGGCGCCGCGCTTCGCGCTGTTGCTGGCCGGCGGACTGGATGAACTTCATCACCGGCAAGGTCTCGACCATGAACGACGACATGTCTGCCGAACGCTCGCGCAACTGCCGCACATCGCGCTCGACCTTGCGCCGCATCCAGCGCAGCCAGAGGACATCGAGAGGGATCAGTACCAGGGCCAGCAGCGACAGTTTCCACGACAGCGTCACCAGCATCGCGATGGCAACCACCAGGCCAATCACGCTCGACACCGCCGAGAACAGCGAGTCCACGGCGAACCGCTGAATCTCCGCGACGTCGCCATCGAGGCGCGACATCAGGTCACCGATGCGCCGCTGCCCGTAAAAGCTCGGCGACAGGGTTTGCAGATGCCGGTACAGGTCATCGCGCAGGGCAAACAGCATGCGCCCGGACAGGCGCGTGTGCAGGTAGCGGTTGATGCCCGAAAGCGCCGTGCCCAGCAGCCCGGCAACGACCATCAGCCCGGCGATCAGCACCAGCATCGGGAAGTTGCGCGCCAGCAGGCCGTCGTCGATCAACAGCTTGGTCAGCCAGGGTTGCACCAGCACCAACGCCGAAGCACAGACCGACAAGCCCAGCAGCCCGGCAATCGCCAGGCGATGGGGGCGCACGAAGCTGTACAGCCAGCGCAGCGACGCTTGCAGGGCTTCGGGGTTCTGGCTGTCGATCAGCCGAACGATCAGGCGTTGCATCAGGAGCGCAACTGTTTGAGCTTGCGATACAGGGTCGCGCGGCTGATACCCAGGGCGTCGGCGGCGGCCGAGACGTTGCCCTGATGCGTGTCCAGGGACTGGCGGATCAGCTCCAGTTCGTTTTCCCGGATGCTGCTGGCCTGGGGCCGTTCGCTGGCGGTCAATTCGTCGAGCATGCTGTCGGGCAGGTGGTCGAGGGTCAGCACGGTTTCACCCGGTTCGCGCATGGCCAGCGCGGTGCGCAGGACCATCTCCAGCTGGCGGATGTTGCCCGGCCAGTGATAGCCGCTGAGCAAACGATCGAGATCATCGTGCAGCACCACGGCGGGTGCGCCCAGTGTCGTCAGCAGGCGGCTGACCAGCGCGGCGAAATCTTCGCGTTCGCGCAGGGCCGGGAGCATCACGCTGATGCCATTGACCCGGTAGAACAGGTCCTCGCGAAAGTGTTTTTCTTCCACCAGACGCTTGAGGTCGCGGTGGGTGGCGCAGATCAGCGCGACGTCGATGTCCTGCTCTTCGCCGGCGCCCAGGGGCGCGACCTTGCGATCCTGCAACACCCGCAAAAGTCGGGCCTGTAAGGCCAGCGGCATGTCGCCGATTTCATCGAGGAACAGGGTGCCGCCATGGGCCTGTTGCAGGCGGCCGACCATGCCGCCCCGGCGTGAACCGGTGAACGCGCCTTCGCGGTAGCCGAACAGTTCGGACTCGATCAGGCCTTCGGGAATCGCCGCGCAGTTCACTGCCACGAAGGGTTTGTCGCAGCGCACGCCGGCCATGTGCAGGGCACGGGCGATCACTTCTTTGCCGGTGCCGGTTTCGCCCAATAACAGGACCGGCAGTTCGTTGGCCAACCCTTGACGGGCCATGCGCAAGGCTCGGGCGTAACGGCTGTTACTGCCGGCGAGCGCTTCCAGATCCGGTTGCGCCTTGGCCGGTTTCGCGACCGTGCGCGGCGGGCTGCTGACGTTGATCGAGCGTTGTGGCGCGCGCAGGGTTTTATAGAAGAACTCACCCTTGGCGGTCTGCAGGCTGCCGGCTCCACCCTGATGCAGACGCGCCAACAACTGCAGACCATCGACGCCGAGAAACTCCTCGCAGCGCCGACCGACCAGGGCCGAGCGCTCGGCGTGGAGCAACTGACAAGCCTGGGCGCTGACCGCGAGGATCTGCCCGCCAAGGCTCACCGCCAGCAGGCCTTGCCACGGGGATTCGAGGTATTGGCGACGGCTGTGGAAGGCGAGGACGATTTCGTCCGGGTAACTGGCGTTGAACACCCGGCTTTCGATCTGGCTGACGGCCATGGCCAGCAGCGCCGTGCTGTCATGGGCACGGCCGAGCGGGCCTTCGCGGGTCAGGTCGAGAACGCCGAGGATGTCGCCCTGTGGGCAATGGATTGGCACCGAAGTGCAGGAAAAATCACTGAGGCGATCCAGGTAATGCTCGCCGCAATCGATCAGGGTCGGCCGTGCTTCCACCAGTGCCGTGCCGAGGGCGTTGGTGCCGCGGACCGCTTCGCTCCAGCAGGCGCCGAGGGTGATGTCCTGCAGGCCGCTGCCCTTGAGACGGTCGGCGCGGCCTTCGACGGCGAGGATGGTGGCGTCGGAGTTGGCGAGGATGATCAGCCCTTCCTTGCCCTGACGCTCGGCCAGGTAATCGATGGCCGGTAACGCGGCGTCGATCAGCAGGCGATTGCTGGCCAACAACAGGTCGAGGCTGGCGCTCGATTCCAGCGCCAGTTCGTGCTTGGCATTGAAATGCACGCCATGACTCAGGCTGCGCCGCCACGAAGCATCGATTTCCGCACGCAGGACGCCATCCGGCACTTCGCCTTCCAGGTGCAGCTTTTCCCGGGCCAGCCGGGCTTCGCGATGCAGTTTGGGGGAGTTGGTTTTTATTAGCGTCATCAAGCGCTCCGGGTCGTCCGCCCTTGCGCCTTCATACGTCGGCGCCCTGCCGCAATCTTTACGTTAACGTAAGGGCTATGGCAAGTGCCGTAGGGCGTTTGTGTTCCGTCAGGTGGACCGCGTTATCGTTCTTCGCGGGCAAGCCCGCTCCCACAGGTTCAGTGCCGTCCGCAAAGCTGCGGTTTTACTCGGACACTGTGGGAGCGGGCTTGCCCGCGAAAGCAATCATCCAGACACCCAATATCTCAGAGCTGCCACACCTCAGGGCTCACAAAAAACGCCCTGGCATTATCCTCCAGACTCTCCAGGTGATACCCGCCCTCCTGCACGATCAGGCACGGCAACCCGAGGCTGCGTTACATTGAGTGGAAGGAAAAAGGGAGGGCATCCATTGCCCTCCCCTCCGTGGTCCACGCTCCTTGCGACAGTACTGGCCAGGACCTCAAGTGGCCAGGATGAAGTCCGTTTGATCAACGGCCGCGCTGTTGACACCGACA
>NZ_JBYSYZ010000020.1:0-91690 GCF_058783925.1 Pseudomonas sp. FW305-70 | reverse complement strand
TCCCCTGTGGGAGCTGGCTTGCCAGCGATGGTCGTTAACGATAACGCGTGTTAACCGGATAAACGCGGCGCATTTGAGTCCATCGCCAGCAGGCTGGCTCCTACAGTTTTCCGGGGATGTGTGAAGAAGATCCCCCTTCAAACCCGCCCTCCCGGCGGGTCCGGTTTGATGCCGGCTACGGAACCTGGGGTACCCGCCACAACATGGCGCACCGGCTACCAGGCTCAAAACCGCAGCCGTACTCTTGTGCCAGGATGTCTGCAAGGCGCTTGCCCAGCGTTGCCCCAGCAGTGACTTCAAACCCCAGCCGCCGGTAAAAGGGCGCGTTCCACGGCACCTGTGTGAAGGTCGTCAACGTGACACAAGCCAGCTGATTCAACCGTGCATATTCCATCGCCGTTTCAACCAACCTTCGTCCCCAGCCCTGCCCCTGCACGGACTGTTTGACCGACAGTTCATGGATATGAAGATCGCTGCCGTGGCGTTCTGCACTCAAGAAACCCATGGGCCGAGCTTGCGTATCGACAACCACCCAGCAAGTCGATAACGCGATCAACTGCCTGTGACGATCGACTGTCATGGTGGCAGCGTCCGCCAGCCAACCCAGCTCATCGATCGAACGGAATGCCTGAGCGGCGCAACGCTCAACAGCGGGCAGCAACGGTGCATCATCGGGTACCGCCAGGCGAATATGTGCAGGCATGAGTCAGCTTTTCTCCTCGACGTCCCGAATCACGGCAGCAAGAATGCGGACCCCGTCATGAACCTGCTGCGGTGTCAGGCCGGCATAACCCAGAATGAGTCCTGCGGGTCGCTCATGCTCTGCGCACGAGGGTTTGGCAAACAGCGGCGAGAGCGGATATACGCCAATCCCGCGTTCGAGCGCCAGCGCCTGCAGCCTGGGCTCATCCTGAGCGCGCAGTGCCGATAACAGCAGTACGCCATGCAGGCCCGCCGCCATGCCGACCAGTTGCCCGTGTCCCGCCAGATGTTGCTCGACAGCCTCCAGCAACGCCCTTCGCCGTAGCTCATTCTCCCGGCGCAGGCGGCGTACGTGGCGCTCATAGGTGCCACTCTCGATCAACGAGGCGAGCACGTTTTGCTCCCAGCGCGGTGAGTGACGATCGGTCAGCCGCTTGGCTTCACGGAACACATGCACCAACTCCCGAGGCAGCACCAGATAGCCCAACCTGAGCTGCGGTGAAAGTGCCTTGGAGAAGGTCCCGACATAAATGACGCGGGCTTGTGCGTCCATCGATTGCAGCGCGTCGATGGGTCGCTGACCGTAACGAAACTCACCGCCGTAATCGTCCTCAATGATCCACGCGCGGTGTCGACTCGCCCACCCCAGCAGTTCCAGGCGACGCGCGACAGGCAGCACCGCCCCCATGGGAAACTGGTGCGACGGCGTCACATAGGCCAGGCGCACGCGATCATCTTCCGGCAGGGCGCCGGTATTGAGTCCAAAGGTGTCGACGGACAGGGGCAGCGCCACGGCGCCCACGGCCTCAAAGCAATATCTGGCCATGCGGTAACCCGGTTCCTCGAAGACGAACCCATCGCCGGGGTTCAACAAAAGCCGGGCACACAGGTCAAGTCCCTGCTGCGAGCCATGCACCACGAGGATTTGCTCCGCATCGCACGTCAGGCCTCGTGCCCGTTGCAGATAGCCTTGCAGGGCGCTGCGCAAACGCGCCTCCCCTTCGGGCTGCCCGTACGCAAGGCTCGGCTGGCGCTTGACCAGTTCGGCACGATAGGCGCGCTGCCAGCCCAGGGCCGGAAAGTCCCTTGATGCGACCGAACCGTAGCGGAAATCGATGCGCGCACCCGGCGATGCCATGCCGTAGGGCTTCAGGTCGGCAACACGCTGCCCATACAGGGAAAGCGCAGGTGGCAGCGCTTTGTGCCGCACCGCGTTCCCCCTGGCGTGCCCGGACGAGGGACTGATCATGCTCGCGACCGTGGCAGCTTTACCCGCCGTTGTCGCGACAAAACCCTCGGCCGCCAGTTGCTCGTACGCCGCCGTCACCGTGGTTCGCGACACGCCGAGCTCGGCCGCCAGTGCCCTGGTCGACATCAGCTTCGTACCCGCTGCGAGCGTGCCCTCTTCGATCTGCGCCCGCAGCCTGGCATAGATACGGCGCTGCGCACCGCGCAAGGATGCATCCGGCCCATCTGAAAACTGGCCCATGGAAAAACCTCAAAACTGGCACTTTCTGTGATGCAGGTCGTGGTCGACATTATGGATACCCGGCCACCCGGAATGAAATCCCCATTTTCAACCAACAACGGCAAGGAGACCGCCCCTTGGAACTGGAACTGACCGCCACCACACTCCTTGTCACCTTCGCCGGCGTCTTTCTGATCTGCTTCATGAAAGGCGCGTTCGGTGGCGGCTTTGCCATTGTCGGCATTCCGCTGCTGTCGCTGGTGATGGACCCGATCACTGCCGGCGGACTGCTCGCGCCGCTGTTCATCGCCATGGACTTGTTCGGCCTGCGCTACTGGAAGCCGTCCACCTGGTCAAAACCGGACCTTGGTTTGCTGGTACCCGGCCTGGTCGTCGGCATTGGCGTCGGCTATTGGCTCTTTCGCGTGATGGACCACCGCGCGGTCGCCATCGTGATGGCAGCGATCACACTTATTTTTGTCGGTCTCTGGTTCAAGGCCGGTGGAGAAGTCCGCGTACGCCCGCGCTCATCGCCCAAGGCGGTGGCCGCGGGCGTCACCTCGGGCATCACGACCATGGTCGCGCATTCAGGTGGACCACCCTTGGCGATGTACCTGTTGCCGCTGGGTCTGAGCAAGCAGCTCTATGCCGGCACCACCAGCCTGTTCTTCACCGTGGGCAATCTCCTCAAGGCGGTGCCCTGGCTGCTGCTGGCCAAGCCCACTGGAAACGTGCTGAGCCTGATGCTCATTTGCCTGCTCGCCGTTCCCAGCGGTGTCTGGCTTGGCTGGCGCCTGCACGCCAGACTGGATCAACGCCAGATGTACCGCGCCTGTTACGGCTTGCTGGTGGTCACCGCCGTGAAGCTGCTTTGGGATGGCATCGGCGGCTACATCGCCTGAGACTGTCCCGCCATCTGAACGTATTGCTCAGCCTGACCCGGACCCGGGCGTTGCAGTGACCTTAACGCCACTGGAAATATCCGGTGGGCAAAAAACCAAATTGCCATGTGTTCCCTTCGTTCATTCTTGCGTCGCACTGTTCATTGTCCGTTCCCTGTACGTCTGGAGTTTCCCCAATGCCCTCGCCTAATTCCTTGCCCGCCGCGCTGCTGGGCCTGGCCCTTGTTTGTCCGGCCATGACCCAGGCGCAGGGCCTTGAACTGGGGCAAGTGCTGATCGGGGCCGAGGACCAGAGTGACGAAGACCAGGGGATCGAGGACGCCAGGGCCCGGCTGGCCCAGGTACCCGGCGGTACCAATGTGGTCGACATGCGCCGTCCGCTGCAGGGCCGTGTGGCGAGTAACCAGGATGTGCTGGCTTATCAGCCCGGGATCTATGCCCAGTCGGCAGGCAATGAGGGGGTGAAGATCTCGATACGCGGATCGGGCATCAACCGTGCGCCGGGTGCCCATGCCTCGGGGTTGTACGCCATGCTCGACGGTCTGCCGCTGACCGGCCCTGGCGGCACGCCCTATGAACTGCTGGAACCGCTGTGGCTCGACCATGTGGAAGTGCTGCGCGGCGCCAACGGTTTCGACCGCGGTGCCCTGGCCCTGGGCGGAGCCATCGATTACGTCAGTCATACCGGCTACAACGCGCCGAAGTTGCAGGTACGCTACGCAACGGGCAGTCACGGTTATCAGCAGCGTCAGGTCAGCTCCGGACAGGTGCTGGGTGACTTCGATTACTACGTGGCCATGACCGACGCAAACGCCGACGGCTACCAGGACCACACGGCCAGCGAGAGCCAGGGCGTGATCGCCAACTTCGGTTATCGCTTCAACCCGAACCTGGAAACGCGCTTCTACCTGCGCCACCGCCAGACCGACAACGACCTCGCGGGACGCGTGACCAAGCATTCCATCGAGCACGATCCACGGGCGGCCAACCCCGCCTACGTGGCGCGGGACGATCGCCGCGACGAGCCCGGCAGCACCTTTATCGGCAACAAGACCACTTGGTACCTCGATGACGATTCGAGCATCCAGACCGGCCTGGTCTACCACGACTACCCCATGGACTTGCGTGAAGGGCCCAACCGCCTGAAGGTGGCGTACACCGACGTCAGCGGCACGTTCGACTACAAGCGGCGCGACACGCTCTGGGGTCTGCAAAGCCAGAGCACCCTGGGCCTGCGGGTGACCAAACACCTGCCCAACGCCGGCGCCAGCGAGTTCGTGCGCATCCCCACCGGCAACACCGCCGGTTATGCGCCGGGCACGCTGATGCGCAACTTCACCTACCAGGGCTCGGACACGGTCCTGCATGTCGGCAACGACCTGGAGATCGCCGACGACCTGTGGCTGACCACCGGCCTGGCCGCCATTTACACCCGCCGTGAAAGCGACGTCACCTATCCGCAGGAAGGCGGCAAGACCAGCCTGCACGACTGGGACTATGCCCCGCGCGTGGGCTTGCGCTACCAGCTGACACCTGACCTGCAACTGTTCGGCAATCTCAGTCGCTCGGTCGAGGCGCCGCACCCCTGGTCGCTGATCTATAGCTCCAACGTTCGCTTCCCCGCCGGCAGCGGCCCCGCCACAGGCGCCCAGCGCGATCCGGTCAAGCTGCAAAACCAGACCGCCACCACCCTGGAAATCGGTGGTCGCGGTGACAGCACCCTGGGCCAGTGGAGCCTGGCCTGGTACTACGCCCAGGTGCACCATGAACTGCTCTCGGTGTTGCCGGACGCCAACGCCACCACGCCGTACGAGCTCAACGCCAGCCCCACCGTGCACCAGGGCGTCGAAGCCAGCCTGCTGAGCCCGCTCTGGTCGCCGGGCGATGGCGGCCAGTTGAGCCTGCGCCAGAGCTACACCTTCAGTGACTTCCACTACCGCGACGATGACCGCTTCGGCGACAACCGCCTGCCGGGCCTGCCGATGCACTATTACCAGGGCGAACTGCGCTACGACTGGCCACAAGGCTTCTTCGCCGCGGTCAACACCCAATGGGTGTCCAAGGTGGCGGTCGATTACGCCAACAGCTACTACGCCGATCCCTATGCCCTATTCGGCGCGACTCTGGGCTACAACGCGCCCAAGGGCGACTGGCAGACCTGGCTGGACCTGCGCAACCTGACCGACAAGCACTATGCCGCCACGGTCACGCCGGGCTACGACGACAAAGGGCTGGACGCGGCACGCTCCACCCCCGGCGAGGGCATGGCGATGTACGTCGGGGTGTCGTGGAGCCTGCTCTGAGGCCGCGTTGGACAGGCTTTGAACCTCCACACGGCCCCTGTACGCGTCAGACCTTGAAGTCGGTGGACAGCGCCAACGCTTTCCACTCGGTCAGTTCCGCCTCCACTAAGCGGTTTTTCGCCTCGATGCGTGCAACAGTGTCGCTGCCCAACGCCAGGCGTTGTGGCGGTTTCGGGGCGTTGACCAGCGCGAGCATCGCTTCGGCAAACTTCACCGGATCCCCAAGCTGCGCATGGTTGGCGCCTTCGGCAAACTGGCGCATCTTGCCGACGGTTTCCTCGTAGTCCGGCAGTTCCAGGGCGGTCTTGATCAGCGACTGCTCGTCCAGGAAGTCGGTGCGGAAGAACCCGGGTTCGACAACCGTCGCATGGATGCCCAGCGGCGCCAGCTCTTGGTGCAGCGCTTCGGTAATGCCCTCCACCGCAAACTTGGTGGAACCGTAGACGCCCCAGCCCATGTAGGCCTGATATCCACCGATCGACGAGATATTGATCACATGACCGCTACGCTGACGTCGCATGTGCGGCAGTACCGCGCGGGTGACGTTGAGCACGCCGAACACGTTGGTGGCAAACAGGCGTTGGGTTTCGCTGGCGCTGGTCTCTTCCACCGCGCCCAGCACGCCGAAGCCGGCATTGTTGATCAGCACGTCAATGCGCCCGAAACGCTTGATGCCTTCGGCGACCGCCTGATGTGCCTCTTCCTCGCGGGTGACGTCCAGCCGCACGGCGAGCAGATTCGGGTGATCGCCCAAGCGAGCAGTGATGTCTTGTGGCTGACGAGCGGTGGCAATCACGGCGTCGCCGGCACGCAGGGCGTGTTCTGCGATGAGGGTGCCAAAACCACGGGAAGCGCCAGTAATGAACCAGGTACGCATTTCAACTCCTCCTGCCTGCGACCCGAGCGTTGTTGCCGGGCCTTCTCGATGAGTTGATGCCACTTTATGGCTGTGCTACTGATGTGATAATCCCAGCAATTTTGCATGACTTTGTGAAAGGTATTCACAAATGAAATCCCCCTCCACCGCCGACCTGTCGATCTTCCTGTGCATCGCCCGGCACCTGAACTTCAGCCGGGCAGCGGTCGAACTGGGTCTGACGCCCTCGGCACTCAGTCACTCATTGCGAGCGCTGGAAAATCGCCTGGGCGTACGCCTGTTCAATCGCACAACACGCAGCGTGGCGTTGACTGACGCCGGGGAGCGACTTTTCGCACGGCTGAAACCGGCCTTCCGAGACATCGATGATGCCCTGGAAGACCTTAATAGCTTTCGCGACAAGCCCTCAGGGAACCTGCGCATAACAGCAGGCCGACAGGCGTGTGAGTTGGTGCTCTTGCCGATCGTCAGCCAGTTCCTCAAGGAGTATCCGGATATCCGCCTTGAGATCGTCGAAAGCGACGCCTTGGTCGACGTGGTGGCTGGCGGTTTTGATGCGGGGGTACGTTTCGGCAACCGTCTGGAAGCCGACATGGTCTCGCGGCCTGTCGGGCCGAACATGCGCTCGGTGGTCGTGGGCTCGCCGGCATTCTTCGAGCGACATACCGCCCCCCAGAAACCCGAGGACTTGCATGGCATCCCGTGCATCCGCCACCGCTTCCCCAGCGGCTCGATGTACCGCTGGGAATTCGAACGCGGCGCGATCACCCAGGAAATCGACGTCAGCGGCCCGCTCACGCTCGGCGATGTCAGCCTGATGATCGGCCCGGCACTGCAGGGTGTGGGTCTGGCCTACGTGTTCGAGGACATGGTCACCGCGTACCTGGCCGATGGCCGCCTGATCCAGGTGCTGGCCGATTGGTGCCCCTTTTATCCGGGCCTGCATCTGTATTACCCCAGTCGCCGTCATGTGCCCGCAGCGCTCAAGGCCTTCATCGACTTTGCCCGTACGGCTCAACACGCAACCGCGCGCGACAACTAAGCTTTTGTAACGTCACCTCGTCCCTCAAGGAGCTATCCATGAGCGCCGCTGCCCTGTCCGAACTCGATGCCGCCCTGCCCGGCCTGACCCGCAAGATCCGCGTGCTCGATGCGCTGTCCTGGCCCGATGGCGTCGAGCAGGACTTCCTGGCGAAATGGCGCAGCGGGCGTGCCACGCTGCCCAATGTCAAGTTGCAGCCCCGCGACCACAGCGCCGACATTGCCGCCCTGGAAACCTTTATCAGCCATTGCGATGTGGGACATCCGGCCGGGAACCACCTGGCCCTGACCGCCCGTAGCTATGCCACGGCCGGGCATATGCTGGGGGCCGTGGGTACTCCCGCCTTTACCCAATACTCGTCAGCGCTGTACCGGCGTCCGGATTTCCATTATTCGCGCCTGCAACTGAGCATGCTCGACGCGGCCCGATTCTTCCTCCAGACCACCGACGCCCTGTTGGGGGGTGCACGCATTCCACCCTGCCCCGCCGAGATCCCGGCCAAAGTGTTCGCCGCCTGGATTCAACCGGAACTGGACCGTTTCTTCGGCGTCGGACAGGTCACGGTGGTGCTCGATCCGAACCTGGCCGCCAAGGCCATCGCCGGATCGAGCCGCATTCGCCTGCGGGCCACTGCGCTGTTCACGGAGCTGGACAAGCATCAGCTGTTGCAACACGAGGCCTTCGTGCATGTCGCCACCGCACAGAACGGCGCGCGGCAGCCCAACCTCACAAGCCTGGGCCTGGGAGCGCCCCGCACAACCCAGACCCAGGAGGGCATTGCCACCCTGGCCGAACTGTTCACCGGCAGCATGGACATCAACCGTCTGCGTCGCCTGGCCCTGCGCGTGCTGGCCGTCCAGCAGGCGCTGGAGGGCGCCGACTTCATCCAGGTATTCGAAGGCTTTCTGGCTGCCGGGCAGACGCAAGAGGAATCCTTCCGCTCAACCCAACGGGTGTTCCGCGGCGCCGATCTGCGGGGCGGTTCAGCCTTTACCAAGGATGCCGCTTACCTGACCGGGCTGCTGGGCGTCCACACCCTGCTGCGCATTGCAATCCGCGATAACCGGCCGGAACTGATCGGGCATTTGTTTGCAGGGCGCCTCAGCCTGGCGGACACGGTACGCCAGGCGCCACTGTTCGAGTCCGGCTGGCTCAAGGAACCGACCTACCTTCCGGCCTGGGCCTCTGATCTGCGTCTGCTGGCGGCCAACCTGGCCTTCTCGGCGTTCATTTCCCGGATCAAGCTGGATGTGCTGGATCTGGACGTGTTCATGGCATTTGCCGAAGAACACGAAAGCGATGCCAGCGCACACTGATCAGAATCAGGACCTGGATCACAGCGTTTCAAAGCCAGCCTGTCTCCTTCAAATGAGCTGCTACCCTTAGGGAGCGGTGTCGAGGTACAGCTCTGTGGCTTGCAGAGTCGGCTTTCACCTGCCGGGGATTGATCCACTCATTTCAAGCCTGCCTGACCACATGGGGGGTGCAATGCACATTCCATTGCTTTACGCGTTGTCGGCCGTACTGTTATTGAGCGGATCTTCCAGCCTGGCACTGGGTGCGGATGAGACCGCAGCCGCACCGGCCCCGGTTCCGGCACCCGCCGCAGCCCCCTCACCGACAAGCGCGGCCGATGCGGCGCCCGTCGCCCCGGTGGCCAAGGATCCGGTGTTTAACCAGGAACAGCTGGATCAGATGCTGGCGCCCATTGCGCTTTACCCGGACCCTCTGTTTGCACAGGTGCTGATGGCCACCACCTACCCCGGGGAAGTCGGCGAGGCCGTCAGCTGGTCCAAAGCGCATCCGGACGCCAAGGGTGACGACGCGGTCAAACAGGTGGCGAACCAGCCCTGGGATCCGAGCGTGCAAGCGCTGGTCGCTTTCCCGCAGGTTCTGGCAACGCTGGGGCAGGACCCCGTCTGGGTGCAACGCCTGGGTGATGCCTTCCTGGCGCAGCCCGACGATGTCATGCAAAGCGCGCAACGCTTGCGTCGCCAGGCACAGGCAGCCGGCAATCTGCAGAGCAACCAGTATCAGAACGTGACGATCCAGAATGTCGCGGCGCCAGCACCTGCAACCACGAATGCGGCACCGGCACCGGCACCGGCTCCAGCGCCTGCTGCGGAACCGCCGCCGGCCAGCAGCTCCACCATCATCATCCAGCCTGCCGATCCGCAGGTGGTGTACGTCCCCACGTATAACCCGACAACTACCTACGGCACATGGCCCTACCCGGCCTCGCCGCCCGCGTACTATCCACCGCCACCGGCCTATTACCCTGGCCAGGCCCTGATGGCCGGGCTCGCGTTTGGCGCCGGCGTGGCGATCATTGGATCGTTGTGGGGTGAATGTGACTGGGGCAATAACGACGTCGACATCGACGTCAATCGCTACAACAACATCAACGCCAACAACCGGATCACCAACAACAAATGGCAGCACAACCCGGTGCACCGCAATGGCGTGCCCTATCGAGACAATGCGAGCCGCGCGCAATACGGCCGCCAACTCAACGGTGCCAGTCAGCGTGAAGCCTATCGCGGGGACACTGCCCAGCGCGCCCAGGCCCGTGAAAATGCCCGCAGTTCAATGGACAGGCACGGTATCGAACGACCTGCCACCAGCAACCGCGAAGCCCGTGATCAAACGCGCAAACTCCAGTCAGCAGCCGCGGACGGCAATCGGTTACAAGGCGGTGCGGACAGGCCCAAGGCGGCTGACAGAGGCCAGGGTACCGCCAGAAATACCCGGGAAAATCAGCAGCCGAGGCCCCAGGCCCGCCAGGAACCCAGAAACCAGACCGCCCAGTTGAATCAGCGCAGAGAAGGCGCCGCGCAGACGCGGCAAGCACCGAACAAACGGCCCGCCGCCAGTGCCGGCAGTGCCCGCAACAATGCGTTCGCCGGCGCACGCTCACCGTCCCAGGCCAACGTCCAGGCCAATCGTGGCCGGGCCAGCCAGGCATCCGCCCATCGCCCCAGTGCCGCCCGTTCGGCCGGTCACCAGGTCAGTCGGCCGTCCAATCCACCAGCGCGTCAAAGGGGGGGCCGTCGTTGAAAAAACATCCTCGAGTGAAAGGACTCACGGGCGTGCTGCCTCCTGTCCTTGCGGTAGCTGCCGGCTTGTTGTGGTCGTGCATGGCGACGGCGCAGCAGGCCTTTCCAACCCCGGAAAAGGCCGCAGAAGCCTTGGTCCAGGCGCTGGGTACGGAACACGCCGACCAGGCACGCCTGACGGAACTGCTCGGTAGTGACTGGCACAATTACATCCCGCGTGAAGGGGTGCAGCGCAAAGACGTCGATGCGTTTTTGCAGCAGTACCGCGAGCAACACCACATTGAAAAAAGCGGCGACCGCAAGGGCATCCTGGCGGTCGGCCCCGAGAATTGGACACTGCCGATCCCCTTGGTAAAAGTGGCGAGCGGCTGGCGCTTCGACTTGAAGGCTGGCAGTGCCGAGATCCGCGCACGCCAGATCGGCCGCAATGAACTCGACGCGGTCCAATCGGTGCTGGCCTATCACGACGCCCAGATGGACTATGCGTCAGTCGATCGGGACGGTGATGGCGCACTCGAATATGCGCAGAAAATCTTCAGCACCCCCGGCAAGCACGACGGACTCTATTGGGCGCAAGACGATAGCGGCCAGATCAGCCCGCTGGGGCCTTCGTTCGGCAAAGCCATTGCCGACGAAGAATGGCATGGCTACCGCTTCCGCATCCTTCATGGCCAAGGGCCTTCGGCACCGGGTGGTGCCTACAGTTACCTCATCGGTGACAAGATGAGCCGCGGCTTTGCCCTGATCGCCTGGCCGGCGAAGTACAACGTCACCGGGGTGATGAGCTTCATGATCAGTCACGAAGGCCAGGTGTTCGAAAAAGACCTGGGGCCCGAAGGTGAAAAACTGGCGTTGGCGATGAAACGCTTTGACCCGGATGACAGCTGGCAGGAGGTGGCGGCAGATCAGGATCAGGAGTAGCCCGCAGCAACCTGCTGCGGGCTGGCAGAACTATTGAAACGACAGGACGAATCGCTCTTCGCTGCCCGGGCTGTTGTCACGGCAAGGTTGCTCAAGCCTGAATCCGCACCGCTCCAGTACCTTTCTGGAGCCCAGGTTTTCCTTGAAGGCATAGGCCACCAGTTGCGCAAGTCCCCAGCGCATCCGTGCCTGCTCGATCAGATGCCTCAGCGCCAGTGTTGCCAGCCCCTGCCCGCACACGCGCTGATCGATCCGATAGCCCACTTCGGCAGACCCCATCGCCAGGTCGATGCTTTTGAGATTGGCTCGACCAACGATTGCCTGGCTTGAGTCCTCGACGACAAACGGGTGCCAGGCACCGCTGGCCAAACCCGACAGATAGCTATCGATATGATCGGCGACACCGCGCAACGAATAAAACGCAGGTTCGCGTGCATCGATATGCGATTCGAACCATTCACGGTTGCGGATTTCGAACGCCAGTAAAGCTTCAACGTCAGTGGTTTTCAGCTCGCGAACGCTAAACGATTCCATTCAGTGCGTCTCCTTTGCCTTGTGTCGAAACAGCGCAAGTCTATCGCATACCTGAACAACCCTGCCCTTCCTGAGTCCGAGCGGCTTGCACGAAACATATGGATAAACGTATATTCGTATGACCATATGTACAGAGCCCTGCCAATGCTCAACCCTGCCGCCGTATTCAAATGCCTGTCCGACGAAACCCGCGCCCGGGCCACTTTGCTCATCGCCCGTGAAGGCGAGTTATGCGTGTGTGAGCTGGTCTGTGCCCTGGACGATAGCCAGCCGAAAATTTCCCGCCATCTTGCCCAACTTCGCGGATGCGGCCTGCTTCTGGACCGCCGCCAGGGGCAATGGGTGTATTACCGGCTCAACCCTGATCTGCCCACGTGGGTGCGTGATGTTCTGCAGACCACGCTGGCAGCCAACGCCGACTGGCTCGAGGACAACAGCACTCGCCTGAACGCCATGGGCGACCGCCCTCTCAACACTGCCGCCTGCTGCTGACCCTTCAACCGTCGAGATTCCACATGCTGACTGCGTTTTCCATTTTCCTGCTCACCATGGTGTTGGTCATCTGGCAACCCAAGGGCCTGGGCGTCGGTTGGAGCGCCTCCCTGGGCGCGGTTCTGGCCCTGCTGGCAGGCGTCGTGACGCTGCACGATATTCCGCTGGTGTGGGCCATTGTCTGGAACGCCACCGCGACCTTCATCTCGCTGATCATCATCAGTCTGTTGCTCGATGAGGCCGGGTTCTTCCAGTGGGCCGCCTTGCATGTGGCACGCTGGGCCAAGGGTGACGGGCGACGCCTGTTCGTCTTCACGATACTGCTGGGGGCCGGCGTCTCCGCGTTGTTTGCCAATGACGGTGCCGCCCTGATCCTGACCCCCATCGTTGTTTCAATCCTGCTCGCACTGCGTTTTTCGCCGGCGTCCACCCTGGCGTTCGTCATGGCGGCCGGCTTTATCGCCGACACGGCGAGCCTGCCCCTGGTGGTGTCCAACCTCGTCAACATCGTTTCGGCGGACTACTTCGACCTGGGGTTCAGCGAATACGCCGCCATCATGGTGCCGGTCAACTTCGTTGCCGTGGCGACCACCCTCGTGGTGCTGTACTGGTTTTTCCGCCGTGACATTCCCCGGCACTACGCGCTCGATGACGTGATGGATCCGCGACGCGCCGTGCGTGATCCCCTCACCTTCCGCGTCGGCTGGATCGTTCTGGCCCTGTTGTTGGTCGGGCTGTTTGCCCTGGAGCCCCTGGGCATTCCGGTCAGCGCCATCGCAGCGGTCTGTGCCGCGCTGCTGTTCGCCGTGGCGGCGCGCGGGCATGTGATTTCCACCCGCCGGGTGCTGCGTGAAGCGCCCTGGCAGGTCGTGATCTTTTCCCTGGGCATGTACCTGGTGGTGTACGGGCTGAAAAACGCCGGACTGACCACCTACATGACAATGGCCCTGAACCGCATGGCCGAGTTCGGCATCTGGGGCGCCGCATTGGGCACCGGCCTGCTCACGGCCTTGCTGTCATCGGGCATGAACAACATGCCCACGGTGCTGGTGGGCGCGCTGTCGATTCAAGCCAGTGACGCCACAGGCGTAGTGCGTGAAGCCATGATCTACGCCAATGTCATCGGCTCTGACCTGGGCCCCAAGATCACCCCCATCGGCAGCCTGGCCACCCTGCTCTGGCTGCATGTTCTGGAGCGCAAGGGCATCCGCATTACCTGGGGTTACTACTTCAAGGTCGGCGTGGTCCTGACCCTGCCGATTCTGCTCATCACCTTGTCTGCCCTGGCCTTGCGCCTGAGCGTATAGCCCTGTGCGACCGCAAAGAGGAGTCACCATGCGCGTTCTGTTTATGTGTACCGCCAACAGCTGTCGCAGCATCCTGTCCGAAGCCATGTTCAACCATCTCGCGCCGGAAGGCTTTGAGGCAATCAGCGCCGGCAGTTTCCCCAAGGGACAGGTGCTGCCCCGCAGCCTGAGCACCTTGCAAGAGGCCGGCATTGCCATCGACGGCTTGAGCAGCAAAGGCAACGAGGCTTTCGAAGCCAACCCGCCGGACATCGTCATCACGGTCTGCGACAAGGCTGCCGGCGAGGCATGCCCGGTGTACTTCGGACCGGCACTGAAAGCCCATTGGGGCCTGGAAGATCCCTCGGACATAACGGGGGATGAAGCACGGATAGCAGCGGCGTTCCACTCAACCCTGGCGCGCATCGAAACGCGCTGCCGGGCATTCCTCGAACTGCCTTTTGCACAACTTGACCGCGATGCATTGAAGCGCGAACTCGAGCGCATCGGCACGCTTTGACCGGAGCCCTTATGACCCATTCCCTGCCCAATCTCGACACGGCACTGACCCACCCCATCGCCCATGGACGCAACGACCAGCACAAGCCGCGCATCCTGTTGTTATACGGCTCGACTCGTGCGCGGTCGTTCAGTCGCCTGCTGGTCGAGGAAGCAGCCCGGTTGCTCGAACACTTCGGTGCCGAGACGCGGATCTTCAATCCATCCGGCCTGCCGCTACCGGACGACGCGCCCTCCGACCACCCGAAAGTCCAGGAGCTGCTCGAACTGATGCAGTGGTCTGAAGGACAGGTCTGGTGCTCGCCAGAGCGCCACGGTTCCATGTCTGCGGTGTTCAAGGCGCAAATCGACTGGGTGCCGTTGGCGTTGGGGGCCATTCGCCCAACCCAGGGTAAAACCCTTGCGGTCATGCAAGTCTGCGGCGGCTCCCAGTCCTTCAATGTGGTGAATCAGCTTCGTGTGCTGGGACGCTGGATGCGCATGTTCACCATCCCCAATCAATCTTCAGTGCCAAAGGCTTTTCTGGAGTTTGACGACGCCAATCGCATGAAACCCTCATCGCTGTACGACAGGGTGGTAGACGTCATGGAGGAACTGGTGAAATTTACCCTGCTGCTACGGGATCGCCCCGACCTGGTTGACCGCTACTCGGAACGCAAAGAGTCCGCGCAAGAGCTGACTCAGCGCGTGAATCAGCGGTCGATCTGACGATAGAGATCTGGCTCGACAGCCGAAAAAAAGTCGCAAACCCCATGACGTTTCAGGGCTTGCGACTCTTTGCCGATACGTCCCTCAAGCTCCCGGGACGTTTTCTACGGTAGGCCTGCCGTGGTCATTGCCGAACGTGCAGGCTCAGTTCTCTACCTCCATCGCATCGAGATCCGGTTCGTCCGGGGCGTCCGCCATATCCTCTCTGACGTCCTTCGCCTCAACTTTGGCGGCCTCTCTGGCTGCCTTCGCCTCGGCTTTGGCGGCGTCCCTCGCGGCATCCGCGGTAGCCCGGGCAGCATCCCTGGCGGCATCTGCTTCGGCCTTGGCGGCGTCCCGAGCTGCATCCGCAGCGGCACGGGCAGCGTCTCTGGCGGCGTCTGCGTCATCGTCCGCTACGCCAGCCGCTTTTGCAGCATCCCGGGCGGCATCTGCTTCAGCCCTGGCGGCGTCCCGGGCAGCATCTGCAGTCGCTTTTGCCGCATCACGAGCGGCATCAGCAGTCGCTCTGGCCGCGTCACGGGCTGCATTGGCATCAGCCTTGGCAGCGTCCCTGGCTGCATCGGCGGCATCGTTGTCAGCATCATGATCAGCGTCGTCCGCGTCGTTGTCATGGGCGTTGCCCGGGCCTTTGTTCCCGGCTACACCACCATGGTCAGCGTCGCCGCGTCCCGGGCCTCCATGACCGTCACCGTCATGGCCAGCAGCCCCATGATCGCCATGATCGCCACCCTCTCCTCCATGGCCACCGGCACCGTGACCGCCGTCACCACCACCGTGGCCACCACCGCCGTTACCGCCACCGTGACCGCCACCACCACCGCCTCCACCGCTGCCGCCATCCTTGGCATACACGCTGGAGAAACTACCGATGTAATCGGGCACCAGGACAGTCGATGCCGACAGGACTCCACCGATTGCCAGAGCCAATAAACATTTCTTGAGCAGCATGATGCACCTCCGCATGGAGTTGCGAACTCATCTCCGTATCGAACGCAATGTCCAGTGAGTTCCCGGCCGCCCATTGGAGCAGCCGGCCAACCGGCACGGCCATCAATCTGCAACATTGATGAGCTACTGCGGTATACGCACGATCCCTCAGAGCCAGTTGGCATCGTTGCGCGGGAAACATTCCCACATATTTTTTTGGATAAGTGCTTTCAGCCCGAGTTCAAAAAAAAGAATCAGCACTGACACATGGGTTGAGCAACAACTTCAACTCACAGCAAGCCAGCTGCCAGACTGCCCGCAGCAACGAGCCAGACCACTACAACGATCACCGCAGCAAATCTGTTCACTGGCCGCTTCCTGTGGCTTTTCTCCCACTCACTCGCTTTGATCCGACAATCTTCGAGCACCTGTGCAGGCATCAAGCGAATAGCGAGCACAATGCCAAGCGGCAAAATAATCACATCGTCCAGATACCCAAGCACAGGAATGAAATCGGGAATGAGGTCGATTGGACTCAGTGCATACGCGACGACAAAAACCGAAATCCATTTGGGTAACCAGGGTGTTTGCGGATGCTGAAAGCAAAACCAGAGGACCATCGTTTGCTGTTTGAGCTTTCTGGCCCAGCCACGTAAACGATCAAGTAGATGTTTCATATCGGCATCGTCTGTACTTGAAACTTGAAGGCGCGTGCCTGCGAGCGTAGCGCCTTGGGTGATTGACAGCCATGAGTCGAGAGCTGGCAAACAGCAACATGCGGGTGCGATCAGCGAGTCGCAATGCTCTAGCCGGTGTCAGCCCTTGGTCAGATCAACCAACGGCGTCTGCCGCACCTCAGTCTCCCGCCCGCCCTGAATCTCGCTCACCTGCTGCAAGGCCTTGTCCACAGCCGCCTTATCCGCCAACAAGCTGTAGCTGATGCGGAACTGCTTGTGTTCCTTGGGCCCAATTGTCGGTACCAGGTTCAGTGGCCGTTGATAACGGCGGTTGTAGGAAAAACTTGTCCCCGGCTCCAGCCCCGTGACATAGCCCTGGCCTTGGGTGTCGGTGTTTTTCCATAGGGAAAACACGGGCAGTGTCTGAGTGTTGAAGCCGACCGAAACGCCCAGGCTGCCGGCCTTGTTATGCAACACGGTCAATGTATCGCCCTTGGCATCGGCATAAGGCACCACGTTGTAAACCGTTTCGTCGTAGTCCCTGGTCGGTGCGCGGTACGTTTGCCAGTCAGGCAGATCGCCCTTGGCCTTGTCGTTGAACGGCGACACCTGTTTCACCGGCGCGGCGAACCGGGCGCCCTGTTCCAGGAACGGGGTGCTGAAGTTGCTGTGGTACAGCGCCTGGTATTCCTTCGGATAGTCGCCGTTATTGGTCAGGGTGTCGTTGAGGGCGAACACTACGCTGCCGGGTTCGGTGACCAGTTCAGTCGCGACGGAGAAGTCGACTTTCTTGAACGCCTGCTCTTTCAGCTCGCCGCGCAGGGTGATGGCGTACGGCGGTTTTTCATCGATGTGCAGGGTGACTTTGTTCGCGGGGATATTGGCGGCGCGACCGTGCAGGGTCAGCAGTTCGCCGTTGTCGATGCCGGGGTGGCCGACCCATTCGTAGCCGCAGCGAGTGACCAGTTCGTTGAAACCTTCCAGCCAGCCCAGGCCACCACGACCGTTGAGTTCGATGAAGGATGGATTGACCACTTCCTTGACCGGTGAATCCCAGCCCATGCGCACATCGCCGACCGAGGCTTGCAGGACGTTCATTCCGCGAGTCGGCACTACCGAAAGTTTCATCGTGCCGTTATCGATGTCGACGATGCTGACGCCCTCCTGCCGACCGCCGTGCAAGGTGCGCAGGGTAACGCTGAAGGGTTTGTCGGTTTTTATGCCGAGTTGCTGACTGGTGATCTGCCAGTTCCGGGCGGCCTTGTCGGTGTCGAGCAGAACGTAATCCCAGGCCATGGCGTGGGACGCAGCGGACAGTGCGCTGAGGGCAACAAAGAGTTTGAGCGGGGTCATGGCAGCAGCCTTTCTTGGAGTTGTGCCGTTTTTATAGACTTGATGAAACGTTTCAGCAAGCTTGAAAAGCGAAAAAACGCCGGCAAATGCCAAGACAAATTTGGGACAAACCGGAAAATCGAGGCGATGCCATCGCGAGCAGGCTCGCTCCCACATTCACCTGCGAGCATTGCTACGCCCAGCAATCGACCTGATGATGCCAACCGCTCGACAGAAGTCGCCATTCAAACCCGGGCAATCTTGTCATTTGCCAAGGCTTAGGGCAGGGTCGATACCACTGAGATCTCTGCCAAAGGAGTCACCTTATGTCAAAGCTCTATCCCAGTATCGATCCCGAGGGGCTGGTCGAGTATTCAGTGGTCTACACCGACCGCTCGCTCAACCACATGTCGCAGTCATTTCAAGGTGTGATGAAGAACATTTCCAGGACCCTGAAACAGGTCTACAACGCCCAGGCTGTTGCGGTGGTCCCGGGCAGCGGTACATTCGGCATGGAAGCGGTGGCGCGACAGTTCGCCACCGACCAGCAATGCCTGGTGATACGCAACGGCTGGTTCAGTTATCGCTGGAGCCAGATCCTTGAGATGGGCAACATCCCGGCGGCCACCACGGTGCTCAAAGCCCGACCGGTCGACACTGCTCGCCAGGCTGCCTACGCCCCACCCCCTCTGGACGAAGTGCTGGCAGCCATTGCGGCTTCGAGGCCGCAGATTGTCTTCGCCCCCCACGTTGAAACCTCATCAGGGATTATCCTGCCCGACGAGTACCTGCGGGCCGTCGGCGACGCCGTGCATGCGGTGGGTGGCCTGTTCGTGCTGGACTGCATCGCCTCAGGCACCATTTGGGTTGATATGCACAAATGCGCAGTCGACCTGCTGATCAGCGCACCGCAGAAAGGCTGGAGCGCCTCCCCTTGCTGCGCCCTGGTGATGTTCAGTTCCCTGGCCCTCGAGCGCATCGAACAGACGCAAAGCAGCAGCTTCGCCTGCGACCTGAAAAAGTGGCTTCAGATCATGCAGGCCTACGAACAGGGCGGACATGCCTACCATGCGACCATGCCCAGCGATTCCCTCGCGCGATTTAACGAGGTGATGAAAGAGACGCAAGCCTACGGTTTCGACAAGGTCCGCGGCGAACAACAGGCGCTGGGCGATCGGGTGCGCGCAATGTTGACCGGCAAAGGTTTCAAAAGCGTGGCTGCAGCCGGCTTTCAGGCCCCTGGCGTAGTGGTGAGCTACACCGATGATGCCGACATCAAGAGCGGCAAGAAATTTGCCAACCACGGCCTGCAGATCGCCGCCGGCGTGCCGTTGCAATGCGACGAGCCGGCCGACTTCCAGACCTTCCGCATCGGTCTGTTCGGACTCGAAAAGCTGCACAATATCGAGCGCACGGTCAGCACCCTCAAGCAGGCACTGGACGAGGTAATGGTTGACTAAGCCTTCATCTTGCCCGCAGCGCATGCCGAACTTGTGAATTGCAGGCCTTGAAGAGGTTAAGGGCGGGATGTTTACCCGCCCTCCATTGTTTAGCTCCGCACGAATGCCAGCAGATCGGCGTTAATCGTATCGGCGTTGGTTGTAGGCATTCCATGCGGGAAGCCCGGGTAAATTTTCAGCGTACTGTTTTGCAGAAGTTTTGCTGACAGAACCCCGGAATTTTCATAAGGCACGATCTGGTCATCATCACCATGCATCACCAGAACGGGGATCTTGATGCTCTTCAAATCTTCGGTGAAGTCGGTCTGAGAAAAAGCCACGATCCCGTCATAGTGTGCCTTTGCACAACCCATCATGCCTTGCCGCCACCAGTTCCAGATGATGCCCTCAGACGATTTTGCACCTGGGCGGTTGTAACCGTAAAAAGGTCCCGCTGGAACGTCGTGGTAGAACTGTGCGCGGCTGGCCTTCAGTTGTGCCTGCAAGTCGTCGAAAACTGACTTGGGCAGGCCGCCAGGATTACTCGGAGTCTGGACCATCAGCGGTGGGACGGCACTGATGATGGCGGCCTTCGACACTCGGTCTTCGCCGTGGCGCGCGATGTAGTGAACGACTTCACCCCCGCCGGTGGAGTGGCCGACATGGACTGCGCCTTGTACGCCGAGGTGATCAACCACGGCCGCGACGTCGTCAGCATAGTGATCCATGTCGTGTCCGTCCCAGACCTGACTGGAGCGCCCGTGACCACGTCGGTCGTGTGCAACAACCCGGTAGCCGTTGGCCAGGAAAAAGAGCATTTGCGCGTCCCAATCGTCCGCGCTCAGTGGCCATCCATGATGGAAAAAGATGACCTGGGCATCGCGCGGCCCCCAGTCTTTGTAAAAGATCTCGACACCGTCTCGCGTAGTGACATACCCCATGTTCGCATCTCCTGAATGAAGTGAAGGCCTGAACCGAATCCTGTTTCGATCAAGGCCCTGAATGAACAAAGTGCAGCCCATCCAATAGGCGGTTCAAAGGGCGTGTTTCTGGATCGGTTTCCGTTTGCCCCCCCCCTCCCCCAGAGCTCCATGACGGCTGAGCCACCCATTGCACCCGAGCCGCTTGGCCGCCCGAAGACTTTAGGTTTAAAGTCGACTTTAAGGTCAATGGATTTTTTGAGGTGGAATATGAGAATAGGCGAACTGGCGAAAATCAGCGGGTTGGCGCCGTCACGCATTCGCTTTTATGAGGCGAGTGGTCTGATCAAATCGGTCGAGCGTAAAGCCAATGGCTATCGCGATTATGCGCCTGACACCCAGTGGGTTCTGGAGATCATCACTGGCGCGCAGTCGGCGGGCTTTTCATTGGAAGAAATCCGCCAATTGATGCCGATGAATGCGAGTGGTTGGCAGCACGAAGAGTTGCTCAGTGGCCTCAAGCAAAAGGTTGAGGAAATCGAAGTCCTGCAGCAGCGGTTGGCCCAGAACAAGGCGCAACTTCTGCTGGTCATCAAGGGCATCGAGGGCAAGCCCGAGGGCATGGCGTGTGCGGACAATGCGCAATTGCTGTTGCATCGTCTGCGCGATGAGGGCGTGACAGCCACTTCAGGCCGCCGTGATGCAGCGTCTTCCAGGAAAAAAACAGCCCGTCAGGCTTCCGGGGCCTGACAGGCGCAACAGGTTTCAGCGCTCGCCAACCAGGGTGGCAAGTGGTTTTGGCGCATAGAGCGCGCTCTGGAACTCAGGCACATATTCGTACTTCATCATTTTCCCCAGCTTCAGGGAGCGGAGGTAGTTCGACAGACTGCCGTCGCCCAGCGTGAGGGTGGCCGAATCCGTGTCCCGGCTGGAGCCATGGCTGAGCTGACGGGAAACAGCGTACCCATAGGCCAGTTGGCCCTGGTGATCGAGATTGGTGAAACTGCTGGTGACGATATCGACATCGCGGGACAGGTCGTCGAGCTTCTTCGCTTTGAAGGACACGTCCGGTTTGCCGGTCTGGCTGTCGGTAATCTCATACACCACCGATTGCGCATCCTCTTTGCGGTCAATGCCGGTCAGCCATTTCGGCAGGTTGTAACCGACGACACCACGCACCCTCGCCAGCTCGGTATTCACCGGCAGCTTGAGCACATAACCCCAGAAATCGCCAGACATCGACTGGCCAATCAGCGTGAACGGCCCCAGATTGGCTTTGCCAGGTTTGTTGGTGATGATCGACACGGCCACCTCGTTGTAGGCATCGTTATCGCAGTGCTCATAGGTGTACGCGGTGAACGCGATCAAGCCGCGACCTGGCCAGACTTGCAGCGGCTGCACGGTGGCCAGTACTTCGGGCGGCATCAGTGCCCGGAGCCGATCCAGGTCCGCCGTATAAACAGCCGTTACGCGACTGTTCTGGTAGTAAAAGTTTGGCGAGTACGACTCAAAGCCAATGTCGACCTTATTTTTCTCCAATCCCTTGAACCAGCTCAGATCAACGCCCGGTACTTCTGCTGCAATCACCGACAACGGAGGGTTGGAGCGAAAACGGTCGTACAGGCCGCCCTTGACGACGGGCACCTGGTGGCCTGCGATATCGATTGTGCTTGTGTCGGTCGGGCTGGGCATCTCAGGCGTCCCCGCCAACGCAGCGTTGGCAAAAGTGTTGAACAGTAATGCTGTTAAAACGGCGCTTGCGAGTTTCAATCGGTCTTTCTCCAGGTGATGGGGTGTACTTGATGGATCAGCGAGCTACGTTGCCGGCGGCGAGCACGGCCATCACGGCTTCAGCCACGGCCTTCGGCGATTGAGGGTTCTGGCCGGTCACCAGCCGCCCATCGGTGATGGCAAATGACGTGAACGGCAGCCAACCCTTGCGGTAACGCGCACCCTGGCTAACCAACCGGTTCTCAAGGAAGAAGGGCACCTGACTCTTCATGCCCGAGAACAGCTCCTCGCGGTCAGAGAAACCGGTGATGTTTCTGCCCTTGATGATCAACTGGCCTTGTTCATCCTTCAGATCCAGGAGTCCCGCGACACCATGACAGACCGCCGATACGATGCCGCCCTGGTTGTAGATGGTTTCGGCGACACGCCGCAGGTCGGGGTTATTGGGGAAATCCCACATGACACCGTGGCCTCCCGTGAAGTAGATGACGCTGAACCGGGACGGATCGACATCGGCGATGGGTATCGTGTTCTGCAGGCGAGCGCGAAAGGCAGGGGACTGCAAATGCTCACGGGCAGCCTTGTCCATGTAAAGCCAGCCGAGGCTACGCTCGTCCAGAGGCACAGCGCCGCCCCTGGGGCTGGCAAATACTGTCGTGTAGCCGGCCGCTTCCACCACATCGGTGAAATGCGTCAGCTCGGTCAGCCACAAACCCGTGCTATCGGTCCGTGAGGGATAGCTGGCGTGGTTGGTCATGATCACCAGTATCTGGCGATCTTGCGCAACAACCGTGGAAGGGGCCGGCCCGGCATTTGCAAAAGTCATGAATGCACCGCCTATCAATACCAACGCACAGGAAATAAAGGTTTTCAACATCATCCGGGGTCCGACAGTCATGCTGGTCCGTGCATGCTCACCTTAAACCTCACTTTAAGGTCAACCCCCGCGGCTGCAAAAAATCGCCGCGCCTGTTCGCACACATCACACCACCGGCATTGCCAATATTGAAGTGTTCATACCGGGTTCTGCCGGCATGATTCGCGGTGCCAGGTTTGCCAATCTGATTCGTCCGCTGCCGGGTTTGTCGTTCGTCATAAACCTTTCAAGTTCAAATCGCCTCGCGGCCCGATGTCGCTTGGCAGTCTTCAAAATGATGTCGTAGTAAAGGCACCCCTCGTCAACACCCAGCGTAGACACGCACTCCCCCACAAAATCCCTCCTGGCAAGCGTGATAATTAGCCAGCTATTGGTTAATGAAAGTCTGAAGTATTCATTTGAACTTTCAGATTCTTTCGCTGCGCAGCCTGTGCCTAACATCGGCTCCACAGCGAACCAGCCTCGGCATCGCTCAGTGGCATCAGGTTACGCAGGGATCCGGTTTCGAAGTCCTCTGCCGCCACCGACCATTGATCGCTTGGCCGCCTGGTGCCGTCGAAGTGCTTTTGCAGCAGGCCCTGGGATTTTTGAGGATCACCGATGAAGCTGGAAATTTTCCGTACGCTGTGGGGTTACACCGCCAGCAAGGCTCAGGCGCTCGAGGAGTTGCTGCAAGCGGGCTTTGATGGCATGGAAGCGCGCCTGCCCCTGGACGCCCGCGAACGGGCTGAGTTTGGCGCCTTTCTCCGGGCCAACCGCCTGGGCTATATCAGCACCGTCTTCAGCGCCTACGACGTGCTGCCGGATCAGTCGGCAACGCCTGCCGTCCACATCAATGACCTCGACCAGAAGCTCGCCTGGGCCGCTGAACTCTCCCCGCGCTTCGTCAACGTGCTGGCGGGCAACGACCGTTGGTCCCTGGCGCAACAGGTGGAGTTTTTTGGCCAGGCGCTGGAGCTGGCGCGCAAGCACGGTCAGGTCTGCAGTTTCGAAACCCATCGCTCGCGTTCGCTGTTCAACCCCTGGGTGACCCTGGAGTTGATCCGGCAACTGCCCGATCTGCTGTTCACCAGTGACATCAGCCATTGGGTCGTGACCTGCGAGCGCCTGTTGAATGATCCGGCCGACGACCTGAGCGCGTTCATCGAACGGGTTCACCATATCCAGGCCCGGGTCGGTTATGACCAGGGGCCGCAGGTTCCGCACCCGGCGGCGCCCGAATATGCAAAAGAACTGGCTTTCCATCAGCAGCACTGGGAAAGCATCTGGCGCTCGCAGCAGGCCCGCGGTTACCAGGTCAGCACCCTGACCCCGGAATTCGGTGCCGACGGCTACCTGCATCACCTGCCCTTCACCAATGTCCCGGTCGCCGACCTGTGGTCGTTGAACGTGTGGATGGGCCAGACCGAGCGCAAACACTTCGAGCGTTTCCACCACTCAAGCCATCCTTAGGGAGCCGATGCGTCATGCCTGACAATAAAAACAACAGCGCCAGCACTGACACACTCAAAGCCAACTTCAACAGCATCCCGGTGATCAACATCGCCGGTCTGTTCAGCTTTGAACTGGAACACCGCCTGGCCGTGGCCGAACAATTGGGGCGCGCCGCCAGCGAAGTCGGGTTTCTCTATATCACCAACCACGGTATCGACCCGCAACTGATCGCCAACCTGCGCAAGGCGGCCAAGGACTTTTTCGACCAGCCCCTCGACACCAAGATGCGCCACTACATCGGCACCTCGCAGACCCACAAGGGTTTTGTGCCCGAAGGCGAAGAGGTCTACTCCAAGGGCAAGCCGGACCACAAGGAAGCCTTCGACGTCGGTTTCGAAGTCCCGGCCGATGATCCGCTGGTACTGGCCAATACCCCATTGCTGGGGCCCAACGACTGGCCGCAGCTGGCAGGCTTCAAGGCCTCGGTGCAGGCCTACTATGAAGCGATCTTCGCCCTGGGTCGGCGCCTGTTCGGCGGCTTCGCCCTGACCCTGGGCCTGGAAGAAAACTATTTCGACAGCCTGGTCACCCGTCCGCCGTCCAAGCTGCGCCTGATCCACTACCCGTTCGACGGTGCCGCCCATGACGCACCGGGTCTTGGCGCCCATACTGATTACGAGTGCTTCACCATCCTCCTGGCCGATAAACCAGGCCTTGAGGTGATGAACAATCTTGGCCAATGGATCGATGCACCACCGATTGCCGATGCCTTCGTGGTCAACATCGGCGACATGCTGGAGGTGATGACGGCAGGCGCATTCGTTGCCACTGCGCACCGGGTACGCAGCGTGAAGGAGGAGCGTTATTCCTTCCCGCTGTTTTATGCCTGTGACTACCACACCCAGATCAAACCGCTGCCCGGGTTCGCCCAGGCCGGCAACGACTATGAACAGATCACGATCGGCGAACACATGTATGGCCAGGCGCTGCAGACCTATCAGTATCTGCGCCAGAGGGTGGCCAACGGGGACGTTCAACTGCCAGGCAAGGCACGCAAGCCCGCCAGTTTCGGACATTTGAAAAATCAGGCGCAACCGTCCTGATTGAAGTTTTCAGCTAACCCCTACCTACGCCGGAGTCAGTAAATAATGAAAAACAATAAAATGAACCTCTTGAGCCTGGCTGTATTGGCAGCCGGCATGTTCGCAGCCACGGCGAGCATGGCCGCGGCAGAATCGTTCAAGGTCGGCATGGAGATCACCTACCCTCCTTTCGAGTCCTATGACAAGGACAAGAATGTGGTGGGTTCGGACCCCGAACTGGCAACGGCACTGGCCAGGCACATGAACGCCAAGGTCGAGTTCGTCGACACCAAGTTCCCGAGCCTGATCCTGGGCCTTAACTCCGGCAAGTACGACGCGATCATTTCCGGCATGTACATCACGCCGGAGCGCCAGACCCAGGCGCAGACCATCGCCTATGCCAACACCGGTGCCGCGGTCATGGTGCCCCAGGGCAGCGAGATCAACGCGAAAAAACCTGAAGACCTGTGCGGCCTGAAGCTGGGCCTGGAACAGGGCACGACCTGGGTCAAGGAATTCAGGAAGCTGTCCGACGAATACTGCGTGCCGAACAACAAAGGCGCCATCACCGTCAGCGAATACCCTTCGGCGCCCGAAGTGACCCAGGCCCTGCTGTCCAGGAACATCCAGGCCCAGGTTGAAATCGCCGGCGCCGCCAAGATGATCGCGGAAAAGACCAATGGCCGGGTCGTGATCACCACCGAGCATCCGATCTATCAGCAAACCCTGGGCATCTTCGTCAAGAAAGGTAACGACGAAACCTACCAGGCCGTGCAAAAGGCCTTCGAGGAGACGAAAAAGAGCGGAGAATACGCAGCAATCCTCAAGAAATACGGCCTGGAAGAACCGACCGCCAACTAAGAACCTGCCCTTGTAGTCTGGTTATCTGCCGTCCCTGCGCGGGGGCGGCAGATCGAGGTGTCCCATGCAATTCGATTGGTCGTATTTCTTCTCCCTGTTCTCCCTGCCGGACTTCTGGAATGCCTGCGTCACGGTCATCCAGCTCAGTGCCCTGGCCTGGTTCATCGGCATGCTGCTGGGTTTTGTCCTGGCCACCGCCAAGCTGTCCCAATCGCCCTTGCTGCGCATTCCCGCAGCGGTCTACATCTGGTTTTTCCGCAGCATCCCGTTGCTGGTGCTGGTGGTGTTCGTCTACAACCTGCCGCAGTTGTTTCCCGGTAGCGGACCGATTCTGTCCAACCCCTTCTACGCAGGCCTGCTGGCCCTGGTGGTCACTGAAGCGGCGTACATGGCGGAGATCCATCGTGGCGGTCTGATTTCCGTGGCCAAGGGCCAGAAGGAAGCCGGGCGCGCGCTGGGGGTCGGCGTGCTCGGCATGCAACGCCTGATCGTGATCCCCCAGGCGTTCCGTATTTCGCTGCCCACCCTGATCAATGAATACATCACAGTGGTCAAGCTGACTTCGCTGGTCTCGGTCATCTCCCTGACCGAAATCCTCACGGTCGGCCAACGCCTCTATGCCACCAACTTCCTGGTCATGGAAACCCTGGCGGCGGTAGGCGTCTACTACGTGTTGATCGTCACCGTATTCGGCTATTTCCTGCAGCGCCTGGAGCGCTACCTGGACCTGAACTTCCGCAAGCCGCACACACTCGACGCGGCCACCATCGCTAGGTTCAAGGCCAGCGCCGAAGCCTTGCCCGACATTGCGCGCAAAGCCGCAGGCAACAACACAACGCCGATCCTGCAACTGAACAACATCCAGAAGAGCTATGGCACCCACAAGGTGCTGCTGGGTATCGACCTGAGTGTCGATTACGGCCAGGTGGTCTCGATCATCGGGCCATCGGGCTCCGGCAAGACGTCGCTGATCCGCACGGTCAACGGCCTGGAAAGCATCGATACCGGCGACATCAAGTTGTTCGGCGAAACCTTCATCGAAGCCTCGGACAAACCCAACAGCTCGCGCCTGCGCAAAGGCGTGCGGCACATCGGCATGGTGTTCCAGAACTTCAACCTGTTCCCGCACCGCACCATTCTCGACAACATCACCCTGGCACCGCGGTACCACGGCCAGCCGGGCGAATTGAGCGAGCATCGTGCCTATGCGCTGCTGGACAAGGTCGGCCTGCTGGCCCATGCCCACAAGTACCCGCACCAGCTCTCCGGCGGCCAGCAACAGCGCGTGGCGATCGCCCGGGCCCTGGCCATGGAGCCGCAGATCATGCTGTTCGACGAGCCGACCTCGGCCCTCGATCCGGAGCTGGTCAACGACGTGCTCAACGTGATCCGCGACCTGGCAAGGGAAGGCATGACCATGCTGATCGTGACCCACGAAATGGACTTTGCCATGTCGATTTCCGATCGGGTGATTTTCATGGAGAACGGCAATGTTCAACTCGATGCCGCACCTGAGACCATTCGCTGCGAAGCTGAAGGTGAGAGGGTACGGCGCTTCATGGGCATCGGTGCCCGATCGGCAAACCTCTCTGCAGCGGTGGACCACGCATGAATCTTGGAATTGCAGGACGTTGGGCGCTGGTCTGCGCCGCCAGCAAAGGCTTGGGTAAAGCCTGCGCACAGGCACTCGTCACCGAAGGCGTGAACCTGGTAATCACCGCACGGGGCGAAGACACGCTGAATGAAACAACCCGTCAGCTGAGGGCGATAAATCCTGAAGTGACGGTCATCGCCGTGGCCGGAGACATTTCCACGCCCGAGGGTCGGGCGGCAGCGCTCATGGCCCATGAGCATTTCGATATCCTGATCAACAACGCCGGCGGCCCTCCTCCCGGGGATTTCCGCGAATGGAATCGCGACGCCTGGCTCAAGGCGCTGGATGCCAACATGCTGACCCCTATCGAGCTGATCAAGGCAACGGTAGACGGCATGGCGGCACGCGGATTTGGCCGGATCATCAACATCACCTCGAGCGCCGTGAAGTCCCCGATCGAAAGCCTGGGCCTGTCCAACGGCGCGCGCAGTGGCCTGACGGGGTTCATTGCGGGGCTGGCCCGGCAAGAAAACATTGCCAGCCGCAATGTGACGATCAACAACCTGCAACCGGGCTCGTTCGACACCGATCGACTGCGCGACAACCTGGTCGCCGCTGCCCACGAAATGGGGCAAGACAGTGAGGCATTCCTTGACGAATGCCGTCGCGAAATCCCTGCCAGACGCTTCGGCTCACCCGAGGAGTTCGGTGCGCTGTGCGCCTTCGTCTGCAGCAGCCATGCGGGTTACCTGACCGGGCAGAACCTGTTGATTGACGGAGGGGCCGTTCGCTCCAGCCAGTGATGACGACAGGCACCCCCATGCCATTGATCAGCGCCATTCTCCTGCAGGAGCTGTCGAGTGCAACGAGGCTGCGATCTTTTGATTGTTTAAAAGCAAGATCAAAAGATCGCAGCCTGCGGCAGTTCCTGCAAGGCTGCACCTCCCATTCCCTCAGGGCGACGGCAAGTAGAGCATCGTATGGGACTCCCCCATCAACAACGGACGATTCAGCTGCGCACAAGCGCGCAGATAGTCGGCTACCAGGGTGACCCGCTTGAGCTTGCGCAAGTCCTCGCTGTAATACATCCAGAACTGTCGCGTGACTTCCACTTCCCCCGGCAGCACTTCGCACAGGCGGGGATCGGGGCCGGCGAGGAAGCAAGGCAGGATGGCCAGCGCCCGCCCTTCCAGGGCTGCATGGTAATGGGCCACCACGCTGGTGCTGCGCAGGCGGCAGTTGGCGCCAGGCATCAGGTCGTTCAGGTAGAGCAGCTTGAAGCTGAAGGCCAGGTCTTCGACGTAGGTCACGAACGGGTGGCCGGACAGGTCTTCACGACAGCCGATCAACGGATGATTGGCCAGGTACTCCGGCGTCGCATACAGGCGCAGGCGGTAGTCGCACAGTCGCGAGCACACGTATGGACCGCGTTCGGGCCGCTCCAGGGTGATGGCGATATCCGCCTCGCGCCGTGACAGGTTGATGAAGTGCGGGACCGGCAAAATGTCCGCCGAAATATTCGGGTAGTGCTCGAGGAAGTGGCTCATCTGTGCCGTGATGAAACAGGTTCCGAAGGCTTCCGTGCAACCAATGCGCAGATGCCCGGAGAGCCCCCCTGTGGTGCCGAAAACCTGCTCGCAAGCCACCAGCAGCGTACTTTCCAGGCTTTCGGCGTGGCTGACCAGACGCTGCCCTTCCACGGTCAGGACGAAACCTGAGGTTCGCGATTTCTCGAACAGCAGGGCGCCCAGGCACTGCTCCAGGGCACGGATGCGCCGCGACACGGTGGTGTAGTCCACTCCCAGGCGTCGGGCCGCACCGCTGGCGGTGCGAGCACGGGCAACTTCGAGGAAGAAACGCAAGTCGTCCCAGTTCAGCGGCGGCTGCGTTGTGCGTTTTTGCATATCCATCGAGCTTTTCTGCCAATACATATGGGAAATATGCCCTTATATACTCGCATCTCACCCAACTTGGCCAGCGTCGTTTTCCGGCCAGGAAAGTCCCCTCCCCAATAATAAATAACGAGGGCTGACAGCATGAGCGCATGGATAAACGCCGGCCTGCACGCCGGACACAAACAGCTGCGCAACAGCGCAATCGCGACCACGGTTCTCGCCTGCCATTGGCCCGATCCTCTGCTCGCCTCGCAGCCGATCAGGGCCGCCCTCCTGCACCGCCCACTCTCCTTCGCAAGATCGTCCAGGCGGCAATAACTCCAGCATATCAGCATTCAGGTGGCGTCCCGCATCGGGTCGCTGCCCGGGTACCCGTACGCCCCTCAAAAGGCCGAACAACAAAAACAACTAGAAAAAGCGGAGCCTCACCATGACGACTGACCATCCGAACCACACCCAGACCTGTGCACGGGTCAGGGCCAACCCCAAGTTCCAGCGCCTCGCGCGCCAGCGTGCGCTGCTGGCCTGGACACTGAGCGGCGCGGTCCTGGCGATCTATTACAGCTTCATCATGGTGGTGGCTTTCGCTCCTGCCTGGCTGCACCTGCCGCTGTATGACGGCAGCCACCTCAGCCTCGGCATGCCAATCGGCGTGACGATCATCCTGTTGTCCTGGCTACTCACCGCCTGGTACGTGCACAGCGCCAACACCCGCTTCGACGTGCTCAGCTCGCAGATCCTCCAGGAGTCCCGCGCATGAAACGCCTGTCCGCCCTGCTCGCCCTCAGCCCTGTGCTGGCCCATGCCGACCCCATCATTGCGCAGAAGCAACCGCTCAACCTGCACGCCATCGGCATGTTTTTCGTCTTCGTCCTCGCCACCCTGCTGATCACCTGGTGGGCGGCACGGCGCACCCGCTCCGCCGCCGATTTCTA
Organism: Pseudomonas sp. FW305-70; assembly: GCF_058783925.1. Taxonomy (NCBI): domain Bacteria; kingdom Pseudomonadati; phylum Pseudomonadota; class Gammaproteobacteria; order Pseudomonadales; family Pseudomonadaceae; genus Pseudomonas; species Pseudomonas sp. FW305-70. The sequence goes on along the minus strand of NZ_JBYSYZ010000020.1, from coordinate 61,173 downwards.
CAGCGCCGGCGGCGGTATCACCGGCTTTCAGAATGGCCTGGCAATCGCCGGTGACTACATGTCGGCCGCCACGCTGCTGGGCCTGTCGAGCCTGGTCTTCGCCAAGGGCTACGACGGTTTCGTCTACATCATCGGCTTCTTTGTCGGCTGGCCGATCGTCACCTTCCTGATGGCTGAGCGCTTGCGCAACCTGGGACGCTACACCTTCGCCGACATCGTCTCCTACCGACTCGATCAGACCCGCGTGCGCAGTTTCGCCGCCCTCGGATCGCTGACCGTGGTGTGCTGCTATCTGGTGGTACAGATGGTCGGTGCCGGCCAACTGATCAAGCTGCTGTTCGGTCTCGACTACCGCACGGCGGTGGTAGTGGTCGGGCTGTTGATGCTGGTCTACGTGATCTTTGGCGGCATGCTCGCCACCACATGGGTACAGATCACCAAGGCAGTCCTGCTGCTGGCGGGCGGCACCACCCTGGTGCTGATGGCCCTGAGTCGCTTCGACTTCAGCTTCGAGACGCTGGCGGCCCAGGCGGTGGCGGTGCATGCCAGCGGTGTGCAGATCATGGGCCCTGGCACCTTGCTGGCCGACCCGATCAACGCTGTGTCCCTATCCCTCGGCCTGGTCTTCGGCATTGCCGGCCTGCCGCACATCCTGATGCGCTTCTTCACGGTGCCCAATGCCAAGGAGGCACGTAAATCGGTGTTGTTCGCCACGGTGTTCATCGGTTTCTTCTTCCTGGTGGTCTGCGTCCTGGGCTATACCGCCATCGTCATCGTCGGCACGGATCCGCAGTACTACGTCGATGGCAAGCTCGGCGGGGCCATGATCGGCGGCGGCAACATGGTAGCCATGCACCTGGCGAAGGCGGTGGGTGGCAACCTGTTTCTCGGCTTCCTCTCTGCCGTGGCGTTCGCCACCATTCTCGCGGTGGTGGCCGGCCTGGCCCTGGCCGGTGCCTCGGCCATCTCCCATGACCTTTATGCCTCGGTGTTGAAGAAGGGCTGCGCCGACGAGAAACAGGAAATGCGCGTGTCACGCATCGCCACCGTTTGCCTGGGCATCGTGGCGATTTCCCTCGGCATTCTGTTCGAAGGCCAGAACATCGCCTTCCTGGTCGGCCTGACGTTCGGTATCGCCGCCTCGGCGAATTTCCCGGTACTGATCATGGCCATGTACTGGGGCGGCCTGACCACACGTGGCGCCCTCTACGGCGGACTGACCGGCCTGGTCAGCGCCCTGGCCCTGGTGATCGGCTCGCCGTCGGTGTGGGTCGGCGTACTGGGGCATGCCCAGGCGCTCTTCCCTTACGACCAGCCGGCGCTGTTCTCCATGCCACTGGCCTTCCTCGTCATAGTGGTCGCCTCCAGGCTTGACCGCAGCGAACGCGCCGACCGCGAACGCGCTGCCTATGCCGACCAGTTCGTCCGTGCCCAGACCGGCCTTGGAGCGGCCATGGCCAGCAGTCACTGACGCTGATTTTTCCGGGGCTTTCGCCCCGAGCGCGAGTCCGCTCCTTTGCTTCGCGCTTTTTTACACCCGCCCTGCGCCGCTCGGCGCAGGACACCCCCAATAGCGCCCTTCCCTCGCCACTCCAAGTGGCGCAGGAGCGGCTCGTCGACAACAAAAACAACAAAAGGCATCCAATGAAACCCACCACCCTCACCCTGTTCCTGGCCGGCAGCGGCCTCGCTGCACAGGCTCATGCCGACTTCCTGGAAGACAGCACGGCCAGGCTGGAGATGCGTAACTTCTACTTCAACCGCGACTTCCGCCAGGCTAATGCCACCCAGTCCAAGCAAGAAGAATGGGCCCAGGGATTCCTGCTGCGCTACGAATCCGGTTATACCGACGGCATGATCGGCGTCGGTATCGATGCCCTCGGCCAGCTCGGCGTCAAGCTCGATTCCAGCCCCGATCGCGCTGGCACCGGCCTGCTCAAGCGCGACAGCCAGCCGCCCAGGCGCGCCAAGGACGAGTATGGCGAACTGGGCCTGACGGCCAAGTTCAAAGCGTCCAACAGCGTGCTCAAGCTCGGCACCCTGGCCCCGAAGTTGCCGGTGCTGCTGGCCAATGATTCGCGCCTGTTGCCGCAAACATTCCGCGGTGGCCAGTTGAATGTTCAGGAGATCAAAGGCCTGAGCGTCGACGCGGGGCGCGTGGATCGGGTCAACCAGCGCGACTCCTCGGACTACGAGAAAATGTCCATCACCACCACCGGCGCCAAGGGCATTGTCGGTGGCCAGGCCCGCAGCGACGCCTTCAATTTCGCCGGCCTGGCCTACCAATGGAACGAGCGGCTGAACACGGGCTACAACTACGGCGGTCTGGACGACTTCTATCACCAGCACCAGTTCAGTCTGGTCCACGTCCTGCCGCTTGGCGCGGGCCAGACGCTCAAGAGCGACCTGCGCTACGCCCGCTCCACCGACGATGGCAACAGCAACATCGACAACAATGCCTTCGGCGCCATGTTCACCTATGCCCTCGGCGGCCATGCCTTCGGTCTCGGTTACCAACGCATGAGCGGCGACACCGGCTTTGCCTACGTCAATGGCACCGACGCCTTCCTGGTCAACTTTGTGCAAATCAACGATTTCGCCAACAAGGGCGAGCGTTCCTGGCAGGCGCGCTACGACTACAACTTCGCGGCCCTCGGCGTTCCCGGCCTGACCTTCATGACCCGCTACTTGTCCGGCGACAGCATCGACCTGGGCGTCGGCAAACCCGACGGCCACGAATGGGAGCGCGACACCGACATCGGCTACGTGCTCCAGAGCGGCCCGCTGAAAAACCTCGGCCTCAAGTGGCGCAACGCTACGGTGCGCACCGCCCACTTCGGTAACGACCTCAACGAAAACCGCCTGATCCTCAGCTATACCCTGGCGCTCTGGTAAATCCCCGCACAAGGCGTGCGCGGCCTGCATCGCTTGACGGTGCGGGCAGCGCCCACCTTGTCGATTCAACGATGCAGCAGGCCCATGCTTTTTTGCACAACATACGGGATTTTTTGAGCATTCTTATTTGATTTATGCCTGCCTATACTCGATTCAACCACCTGGCCATGAACCCGGTCAGTCCCAATAAAAATAAATAGGGCACCCACCGTGAAGCTATCCATGCTTGCCGTCGTCTCCCCACTTTCAGGTAACCGCGCGCGTCTCGGGAGCCTCCAATGAACAACCACTGCCAACCCTTCCTGGACGCTCGTGATTTCCTGCTGGCCCACCGTACCGACTACGCCACCGCCGTACGTGACTTCCGCTGGCCGCAGCTGAACGAATTCAACTGGGCGCTGGATTACTTCGATGCCATGGCCGAAGGCAACCAGGCCAACGCCCTGTGGATCGTCGAAGAGGACGGCAGCGAACAACGCTACAGCTTCCAGCAACTGGCAGCGCGCTCCAACCAGGTGGCCAATCACCTGCGTACCCTGGGCGTGCGCCGCGGCGAACGCATCCTGCTGATGCTCGGTAACGATGTCGCCCTGTGGGAAACCATGCTGGCCGCCTTCAAAATCGGCGCCGTGGTCATTCCCGCTACCGCGCTGCTGACCCCCGATGACCTGCGCGACCGCATCGAGCGTGGCCATGTTCGCCACCTGGTGGTCGGTAGCGCCCATGTCGACAAGTTCGACGGACTGGGTGAAGACTGCAGCCGCATCTGCGTCGGCCCGTCCCCCGCCGGCTGGACCCCGCACAGCGCCGCCAGCGAGCATTCCGAGCAGTTCGAATCAGAAGGTCGCACGCTGGCCACCGACCCGATGCTGCTGTACTTCACCTCCGGCACCACCTCCAAGCCGAAGATGGTGTTGCACAGTCACCAGAGTTACCCGGTCGGCCACCTCTCGACCATGTACTGGATTGGCCTGCAGCCGGGCGACCTGCACCTGAACATTTCGTCCCCGGGCTGGGCCAAGCACGCCTGGAGCTGCCTCTTTGCACCCTGGAATGCCGGTGCCTGCATCTTCATCCACAACACTGCTCGCTTCAGCGCGCCAGCCCTGCTCGGCGTGCTCGAACGCTACGGCGTCACCAGCCTGTGCGCGCCACCTACCGTGTGGCGCATGCTGATCCAGGAAGACCTGGCCAGTTACAAGACGCGCCTGCGCCTGCGCGAACTGGTGGGCGCCGGTGAGCCGCTCAACCCGGAGATCATCGAGCAGATCCTGCATGCCTGGGGCCTGTTGCTGCGCGACGGCTTCGGCCAGTCGGAAACCACCGCACTGGTCGGCAACACGCCTGGCCAGCGGCTCAAGCCGGGCTCCATGGGCCGTCCGTTGCCGGGCTACCGGGTGACCATGCTCGATCCCGATGGCGTGCCGGGTAACGAAGGCGAAGTGGCCCTGCCGCTGGACGTACGCCCGCTTGGCCTGATGCTGTGCTACGAGGACAGCCCGGAAAAGACCGCCGAAGTGATGCGCGACGGCTACTACCGCACTGGTGACACCGCACAGATCGACGACGAGGGCTACATCACCTTCGTCGGCCGTGCCGATGATGTGTTCAAGGCCTCCGACTACCGCATCAGCCCCTTCGAGCTGGAAAGCGCGCTGATCGAGCACCCGGCGGTGATGGAAGTGGCCGTGGTGCCAAGCCCCGACCCGGTGCGCCTGGCAGTGCCCAAGGCCTATCTGATCCTGGCCCATGACGCACAGGGCAGTCACGAACTGGCCGGCAGCATCCTCGCGTTCGCCCGCGAGCACCTGGCGCCCTACAAGCGGGTACGGCGCATCGAATTTGTCAGCGAGCTGCCCAAGACCATCTCCGGAAAAATCCGCCGGGTGGAACTGCGGCAAATGGAAGTGCAGCGTCGCCAGGGCGACGCACGTGGCCCGCAGGAATACTTCGAAGAAGACTTCCCGCAACTCAAAGGCTGACCTCTGGGGCCGGCATGCCGGCCCCTCCCCCGAATCCAGACCCGACCACTCGGCCAACCACGCCGAGGGGACTCTTTCGCCCTAACAAAAGCAGGCAGGACCCGTAAATGACCTCTTCCAACGTTCCCAGCGTCAAGCTCCTCATCAACGGCGAGTTCGTCGAATCGCGCAGCACCCAGTGGCGCGACGTGGTCAACCCGGCCACCCAGGAAGTCCTGGCCCGTGTGCCCTTCGCCACCGCCGAGGAAATGAACGCCGCCGTGGCCAGCGCCAGGCAAGCCTTCAAGACCTGGCGCAAGACCCCGATCGGTGCCCGTGCCCGTGTGTTCCTCAAGTACCAGCAGCTGATCCGCGAGAACATCAAGGAACTGGCCGCCCTGCTCACCGCCGAGCAGGGCAAGACCCTGCCGGATGCCGAAGGTGACGTGTTCCGCGGCCTGGAAGTGGTCGAGCACGCCGCCAGCATCGGCAATTTGCAGATGGGCGAATTGGCCAACAACGTGGCCAACGGCGTCGACACCTACACCCTGCTGCAGCCGCTGGGCGTGTGCGCCGGTATCACCCCGTTCAACTTCCCGGCGATGATCCCGCTGTGGATGTTCCCGATGGCCATTGCCACCGGCAACACCTTCGTCCTCAAGCCATCCGAGCAGGATCCGCTGGTCACCATGCGCCTGGTGGAACTGGCGCTGGAGGCCGGTGTGCCAAAAGGTGTGCTGAACGTCATCCACGGTGGCGTCGACGCGGTGAACCTGATCTGCGACCACCCGGACATCAAGGCCGTGTCCTTCGTCGGCTCGACCAAGGTCGGCACCCACGTCTACAACCGCGCCACCCAGAACGGCAAGCGCGCGCAGTGCATGATGGGCGCGAAAAACCATGCCATCGTCCTGCCTGATGCCAACAAACAACAGACCCTGAACAACCTGCTGGGCGCCTCCTTCGGTGCTGCCGGCCAGCGCTGCATGGCGCTGCCAGTGGTGATCCTGGTGGGTGAAGCGCAGACCTGGCTGCCGGACCTGATCGAACGAACCAAGACCCTCAAGATCAATGGCGGCACCGAGCCGGGCACCGACATCGGCCCGGTGATTTCCTGCGCCGCCCTGGAGCGCGTCAACGGTCTGATCGCCAGTGGCATCGAAGAAGGCGCCAGGCTCGAACTGGATGGACGCAACCCGAACGTGCCGGGCTACCAGGATGGCAACTTCGTCGGCCCGACCATTTTCTCCGGCGTCACTGCGCAAATGTCGGTGTACCGCGAAGAGATCTTCGGTCCGGTGTTGTGCGTCATGCACGCCGCCAACCTGGACGAGGCGATCGAGATCATCAACGCCAACCCGAACGGCAACGGCACTGCCCTGTTCACCCGTTCCGGCGCTGCCGCGCGGCACTTCCAGGAAGAGATCGACGTTGGCCAGGTCGGCATCAACGTGCCAATCCCGGTACCGGTCCCGCTGTTCTCCTTCTCCGGTTCGCGCGCCTCCAAGCTGGGCGACCTGGGTCCCTACGGCAAGCAAGTGGTGACCTTCTACACCCAGACCAAGACGATCACCCAGCGCTGGTTCGACGAGGACGACACCGGCGGCGCGGTGAACACCACCATCACCCTGAAATGACCTTTGCCGGCCGACGCCCTGCGTCGGCCGACGACAAGCGCGCGCAGGGTTTCCTGCGCCACTGCCCCCACTCGTAAAAGGTAGCCAACATGCATATCGGATTTCTCGGCCTCGGCAACATGGGCGGCCCAATGGCCCGCAACCTGCTCAAGGCCGGCCACAGCCTGACCGTCTTCGATCCCTTCCCCCAGGCGGTCGCCGCCCTGGTGGAGGCCGGCGCCAGCGCCGCCGACTCACCCGCCGCCGTGGCCAAGGCCGGAGTTGAAGTGATCATCACCATGCTGCCGACCGCCGAGCACGTGAAGCAGGTCTATCGCGGCAAGGATGGCCTGCTGGCCAATATCGGCCCGGGCGTGCTGTTGATCGACAGTTCGACCATCGACCCGCTGAGCACCCGCGAGGTGGCCAAATACGCCCTTGCCCAAGGCAACCCGATGCTCGACGCGCCGGTATCCGGCGGCACCGGCGGTGCGGCGGCAGGCACCCTGACCTTTATGGTCGGTGGCCCGGACAGCGTGTTCGACCAGGCCTTGCCGATCCTCTCGGCGATGGGCAAGAACATCGTGCACTGCGGCGCGGCAGGCAACGGCCAGGTGGCCAAGATCGCCAACAACATGCTGCTCGGCATCGCCATGGTCGGCGTCGCCGAAGCCATGGCCCTGGGTGTAGCCCTGGGCATGGACGCCAAGGTCCTGGCCGGGGTGATCAATACCTCCACCGGTCGCTGCTGGAGCTCGGAAATCAACAACCCGTTCCCGGGCGTGCTGGAAAACGCTCCAGCCTCACGGGGCTACAGCGGCGGCTTTGGCAGCGACCTGATGCTCAAGGACCTGGGCCTGGCCACTGAAGCGGCCAGGCACGCGCGCCAACCGGTCGCGCTCGGTGCCGTAGCCCAGCAGCTGTACCAGACCTTCAGCCTGCAAGGTAACGGCAGCCTGGACTTCTCCGCCATCATCAACCTGTTCCGCCGGGAAGCCTGAGCATGAGCGAGCAGCAAGCCCCGGTGCTGGCCAGCGTACGCAACCGTGTCGGCCACCTGACACTGAATCGGCCAGGCGCGTTGAACACCCTGGACTTGCCCATGGTGCGTCTGCTCTGCCGGCACCTGTGGGCGTGGGAGCAGGACCCGGAGATCGTCGCCGTGACCCTTCGCGGCGCCGGTGAAAAGGCCTTCTGCGCCGGTGGCGATATCCGCATGCTGTACGACAGCTACAAGGCCGGCGACAACCTGCATGAGCTGTTCCTCGAGGAGGAGTACGCCCTGGACGAGTACCTGCATGGCTACACCAAGCCCGTGCTGGCACTGCTCGATGGTTTTGTCCTCGGTGGCGGCATGGGCCTGGCCCAAGCCGCCTCGTTGCGGGTGATCACCGAGCGCACGCGGATGGGCATGCCGGAAGTCGGCATCGGCTTTTTCCCCGATGTCGGTGGCAGCTATTTCCTGCCGCGCCTGCCAGGTGAACTGGGAACCTATCTGGGCATCACCGGCTGCCAGGTGCGTGCCGCCGATGCCCTCTATGCGAACCTTGCCGACTACTACCTGCCCAGCGAACGGCTGGCCGAGCTGGATGCCTGCCTCGACCACCTGAACTGGACCGCTGCGCCCGTCGAAGACTTGCAGGACCTGCTCGCCGACATGGCCACCGAGCGACTGGCCGGTTCTGAGCTCAAGGCCTGTCGCCAGGCGATCGACGCGTATTTCGCCCTGCCCGATGTCCCGGCCATTCGCGCCGCGCTGCAGCGCGAACAACGCCCCGAGCTGCAAGACTGGGCCGAGCAGACAGTGAAGCTGCTCGACAGCCGCTCGCCATTGGCGATGGCTACGACGCTCGAGTTGTTGCGCCGTGGTCGTGACCTGAGCCTGGCCGAGTGCTTCGCCCTTGAGTTGCACCTGGACTACCAGTGGTTCGACAAGGGCGACCTGATGGAGGGTGTGCGCGCCCTGATCATCGACAAGGACAAGTGCCCACGCTGGAACCCGCCAACCCTGACAGAACTGGTACCTGCCCGGGTGCAAGCCTTCTTCAACGACTTTGAACGCGCCTCCGGCAAGCCCGTACGCACCGCCTGATCGGCAGGAGACTTTGCAATGCACGATATCGAATTGACCGAAGAACAACGCATGATCCGCGACATGGCGCGCGACTTCGCCCGCAGCGAAGTAGCGCCGCATGCCCAGGCCTGGGAGAAGGCCGGCTGGATCGATGACGCCGTGGTGGCGCAGATGGGCGAGCTGGGCCTGCTGGGCATGGTCGTACCGGACACCTGGGGCGGCAGCTATACCGACTATGTGGCCTACGCCCTGGCCGTTGAAGAAATCTCGGCCGGTGACGGAGCCCTCGGCGCGCTGATGAGCATCCACAATTCGGTGGGCTGCGGCCCCCTGCTGAAATACGGCACCCCCGCGCAACAGGACAGCTGGCTGCCGCTGCTGGTCAGTGGTCAAGCGATCGGCTGCTTCTGCCTGACCGAGCCACAGGCCGGCTCCGAAGCGCACAACCTGCGTACCCGTGCCGAACTGCGCGACGGTCAGTGGATTCTCAACGGTGCCAAGCAGTTCGTCAGCAACGGGGAGCGAGCCAGGCTGGCCATTGTCTTCGCCGTCACCGATGCGCAACTGGGCAAGAAAGGGCTGTCGGCCTTCCTGGTCCCCACTGACAACCCCGGGTTCGTGGTCGACCGACGCGAACACAAGATGGGCATCAAGGCCTCCGATACCTGCGCGGTGACCTTGAACAACTGCACCATTCCCGAAGCCAACCTGCTGGGTGAACGCGGCAAAGGCCTGGCCATTGCCCTGTCGAACCTGGAAGGCGGCCGCATCGGCATCGCCGCCCAGGCCCTGGGAATCGCCCGCGCCGCCTTCGAGGCTGCCCTGGGCTATGCCCGCGAACGCGTCCAGTTCGGCAAGCCGATCATCGAACACCAAAGCGTGTCCAACCTGCTCGCCGACATGCACACCCGGCTCAACGCCAGCCGCCTGATGGTCCTGCATGCCGCGCGCCTGAAAAGCGCCGGGCAACCGTGCCTGTCCGAAGCCTCCCAGGCCAAGCTGTTCGCCTCGGAAATGGCCGAGCGCGTGTGCTCCAGCGCCCTGCAGATCCATGGCGGTTACGGCTACCTGGAGGATTACCCGGTGGAGCGCTACTACCGAGACGCGCGCATCACCCAGATCTACGAAGGCTCCAGCGAAGTCCAGCGCCTGCTGATCGCCCGCGAACTGAGCCACTACGCACTCTGACCCCCTCGAGCCGGACGCGACTGCCGCCTCCGGCTTTCACCTGCCTTCCCTCTCGCGGAGTTGCCCATGCCCGGCTTGCGCAATATTTCCATTAGCCGACGTCTGTGGCTGATTTTGCTGACATCCATCCTGATGCTGCTGATTCTCGCCGGCCTGATGCTCAAGCAGAGCCATGACGACCTTTACACGGCCAAGGCGCTGAAAACCCGCCACGTGGTCGAGACCGCCAGCGGCATCCTGCGCCACTTCCAAAGCCTGGAAGGCCAGGGCCTCAGTCGTCAGCAGGCGCAGCAACAAGCCATCGCGGTCATGCGCGACTTGCGCTACGACGGCCAGGACTACTTCTGGCTCGAAGACCTCGACACGCGCATGGTCATGCACCCCAATGCCAAGCTCGAGGGCAAGCGCATGGCCGGTACACTCGATCCGGACGGCAAGGCGCTGTTCGACGAAATGGTCGCCACCGCCAAACGCGATGGCGCCGGGCTGGTGCACTACCGCTGGCCCAAGCCGGGTTCCGACGCGCCGGTGGAGAAGGTTTCCTACGTCGAACTGTTCAAGCCCTGGGGCTGGATTGTCGGCTCGGGCATCTACATTGACGACGTGCAGGTCGAGTTCCGCCGCCAGTTGCTCCAGGCTTTCGTCATATTGCTGACGATCACCCTGATGCTCAGTGCGCTGATCCTGCTGATTGCCCGCAGCATCGCCTCGCCACTGGCGCGGGTGGTCGATGCCATGGAGAACATCGCCAGCGGCGAAGCCGATTTGACCCGTCATCTGGATAACCGCTGGCGCGATGAACTGACAGACTTGAGCGGCCATTTCAACGTTTTCACCAACAAGCTCCGTGGCGTAATCGGCCAGTCCATGCAGTCCGCCGACAGCCTGGATCAGGCTTCGAAGTCGCTCGGTGAAATCGCTGCCGATAGCCAGAACCACAGCCAGCAGCAATCGCAGCAGATGGAGCTGGTCGCTGCCGCCATCCATGAGGTCTCCTACGCCGTGCAGGAAGTGGCGAAGAACGCCGAGCACGCGGCCAACGAAGTTCGCCAGGCCGAAGAGCAGGCACGTCGGGGCCAGAACAACATCGACAGCAGCCTGCTCCAGATCGACCAGTTGTCCGATACCATCGGCCAGGCCGTCGAGGTGATCCAGAGCCTGGCCCGGGAAAGTACGCAGATCGGCAGCGTGCTGGAAGTGATCCGCGCCATCGCCGAGCAGACCAACCTGCTCGCGCTGAACGCCGCCATCGAGGCGGCGCGAGCTGGCGAACAGGGTCGCGGCTTCGCGGTGGTGGCCGACGAAGTGCGCCTGCTGGCACAACGCACCCAGCAGTCCACTGCGCAAATCCAGGACATGATTGAGCGCCTGCACGGCAACTCGGAAGCCGCGGTGAATGTCATCAATGCCAGCAGCCAGGCCGCCCGACAAACCGTGGAACAGGCCCACCAAACGGCTGAAAGCCTGCACCAGGTACTCGGCGCGCTGCGCAATGTCACTGAACTGAACGCCTCGATCGCCAGCGCCACGCTGGAGCAGTCACACGTGGTCGAAGACATCAACCAGAATGTGACCCGAGCAGCCTCTCTGGCCCACGAAAATGCCCAGGCAGCAGACCGTTCCAACGCGGCGAGCCAGGAACTGGGCCAACTGGCGGGTCAGCTCAATCGGCTGTTGGGGCAGTTTCGCGTATGAGGTGGATGAGCAACATGCAGACTTCCAGATCCCTTTTTGCCATACCTGTCGACGAAGAGCGCAACACGCGCTACCTGGAAACGCGGCACAAGGCGGTCGAGCTGTTCGCCAGGCACGGTTTCAGCCGGGTCAGCATGCGCGACCTGGCCACTTGCCTGGGGATCACGGCCGGCTCCCTCTACAACCACATCGATAACAAAGAGGCACTGCTGTTTGAACTGATCGAGGAGCTCTACGAAGCGTTGCTTGATGGCGCCCGCCTGGTGACCCGGCGCAAATCCGCCCCCACTGCGCGACTGCACGGCCTGCTTGAGGCGCACCTGCGGCTCCACGAGCGCATGGCCGCGCATTTCCGCCTGGCTGAGTACGACTTCCATTGTTTGAGCGGCGAACAGCAGGCCTCGATCCTGACCCTGCGCGGACGCTACGAGGAGCACCTGGTGGAGGCCATAGAGCAACTCACCGGTCAACCGGCTGGCGCCACCCTGCGCGCGACCATGAACGGCATCGTTTCCCTGCTCAATCAACTGCCGGCCTGGGTCGGGAAGCCCCAGGCCGGCATTGGAGCACGCCGCAAGCTGCTGCATGAGATGGTGATGAGCACGCTGCAGGGGGCATTGCGTGCAACTGATGCCGCAGACCTTACACGCCCGGAAAAACCAACGCTCCAGCGCTTATGAAGCATGCAATGGCCAAGCGAAGCCTTGGCCATCAGCCCGATGACTTTGCAGCGACGGCACCCCTGCCGATCAGCCTGTGAACCGAACGAGCGCCGCCAAAAAAACGCTCTTTCGCCCCCCGGAAAAATCATTGCGAAACCCCGCAGAAACGCTCACCAGTGCCTGGGACCGACCGGCCACTGGTGCACGTTGTCACGCCCGGGGCTGATATGTTTTTTTTCAGTTATCTTGCATATGGATTTTTATTGTGTCATTTATAGCCTCGCCGATCACAGGACTGATCCACCGCGCCAACCCGGATGGCGGGCACCCGTTCCCCCAATGCCCTCCAGGGAGTCAACAATATGAACAAGACAGAACTTCTAGGTGCTCTGGCGCTATGCGCTTTCAGCTTTCTGGCACATGCCGACGAAGACAGCCTGCGTATCGGTATCGAAGCCGCCTACCCGCCCTTCTCCTTCAAGACACCGGAGGGCAACGTCAGCGGGTTCGACTACGACATCGGCAACGCCTTGTGCGAAGAAATGAAGGTCAAGTGCGAATGGGTCATTCAGGAGTTCGACGGCATGATCCCGTCGCTCAAAGTGCGCAAGATCGATGCCGTGCTGTCGTCCATGTCCATCACCGAAGACCGCATGAAGTCCGTGGATTTCAGCAAAAAGTACTACCACACACCGGGCAAGTTCGCGATGAAGGCCGGCAACGTGATCAATGACCCTTTGGTGGACCTCAAGGGCAAGAAAGTCGGCGTGCAACGCTCCTCGACCTACGATCGTTTTGCCACCGAGCAACTGGAAAAAGCCGGCGTCGTCGTGGTGCGCTACTCCTCGCAGAATGAAGCCTTCCTTGACCTCGCCTCGGGTCGTCTGGACGCCACCCTCGCCGACATCGTCAACACCGACGAGAGCTTCATCAAGACACCGGCGGGCCAGGGTTTCGCATTGACCGGGCCCGACATCAACGACCCGAAATATTTTGGCCGGGGCGCCGGGATCGCCGTGCGCAAAGGCGACAGTGCCAACGTTGCGCGCCTGAGTGCCGCGATCGATGCCATTCGCGCCAATGGCAAGTACCAGCAAGTGATGGCCAGGTACTTCGCGTTCGATATCTACGGCGAGTAAGCCGGCGCCCTGAAATCTGAAACCTGAAACCTGACCCCGGCGCTGCCCCCTGCAGGCGTCTGCCGGGGTTTGTCCTGCGCGCTTCGCGGCGCTCGCTTGAGGAACTTCATCATGCTCCACGGCTACGGATCGAGCATTCTCGATGGCGCCTGGCTGACCATCAACCTGGCCTTGACCTCCATGTCCCTGGCGATTGCCCTGGGCCTGATCGGTGCGGCCTTTCGCCTCTCGCCGCTCAAATGGCTGGCCCTGCTCGGGGAAAGCTACACCACCCTGATTCGCGGCATTCCAGACCTGGTGCTGATCCTGCTGATCTTCTACGGCGGCCAGGACCTGGTGAACCGCCTCGCCCTGGCGCTCGGTTACACCCGCTATATCGACATCAACCCCTACATCGCCGGCGTCTGCACCATGGGCTTCATTTTTGGCGCCTACCTCTCGGAAACCTTTCGCGGCGCCTTCATGGCGATCCCCAAAGGCCAGGCCGAGGCCGGCGTGGCCTATGGCATGGGCGGTGCGCAGGTGTTCTGGCGAATCCTGGTACCGCAGATGATTCGTTTCGCCATTCCCGGGTTCACCAACAACTGGTTGGTACTGACCAAATCCACCGCGCTGATCTCGGTGATCGGCTTGCAGGACATGATGTTCAAAGCCAAGAACGCAGCGGATGCCACACACGAGCCCTTCACGTTCTTCCTCGCGGTGGCGGCGCTGTACCTGATGCTCACCAGCCTGTCCTTGCTGGTGCTGCGCTATCTGGAAAAACACTATTCGGTCGGCATCAAAGCCGCCGAATTGTGAGGGGAGCCACCCATGATTCTCGACTACAACCTGATCTGGGAAAACCTGCCGCTGTACTTCAATGGCGCCTTGTTGACCCTCAAAGTCCTGCTCATTTCCCTGGCCCTGGGCCTGGTATTGGCGATTCCGCTGGCGCTGATGCGGGTGTCGCGATCGCCGCTGATCAACTTCCCGGCCTGGCTCTATACCTACGTGATTCGCGGCACGCCGATGCTGGTGCAATTGTTCCTGATCTATTACGGCCTGGCGCAGTTCGAAGCGGTACGCCAAAGCGTGCTCTGGCCTTACCTCTCCAGCGCCACCTTTTGCGCCTGCCTGGCCTTCGCGATCAACACCAGCGCCTACAGCGCAGAGCTGCTGGCCGGCAGCCTGAAGTCCACCAACCACGGCGAGATCGAAGCCGCCAGGGCCATGGGCATGTCCCGCCTGACCCTGTACCGGCGCATTCTCATGCCGTCGGCCTTGCGCCGGGCATTGCCGCAGTACAGCAACGAAGTGCTGATGATGCTGCAAACCACCAGCCTGGCCTCCATCGTCACCCTCGTCGACATCACCGGGGCCGCGCGGACTGTCAGCTCACGGTTCTACCTGCCGTTCGAGGCGTTTATCACCGCTGGCCTCATCTACCTCGCCCTGACCTTCATTCTGGTGCGTCTGTTCAAGCTGGCCGAGCGCCGCTGGCTGGCGTACCAGGCACCGCGCAAGCACTAAGGAGCTGACATGGAGCACATTCAATACCTGTTGCCGTGGAGTGCCTCGGGCACCGAACGCACACTGTCGCTGTTCCGCTTTGGCAGTGGAGCACGCAAGGCCTACATCCAGGCGTCATTGCATGCCGACGAATTGCCGGGGATGCGCGTCGCCGTCGAACTCAAGCGCCGTCTGCTGGAACTGGAAACCCAAGGCCGCCTGACCGGAGTGATCGAGTTGGTGCCCATGGCCAACCCGATCGGTATCGCCCAGATGTTCCAGGCCACCCATCAGGGGCGCTTCGAGTTCTCCAGCGGCAAAAACTTCAATCGCGACTTCCCGGAGTTGGTCGATGCCGTCGCACCGCTGCTGGAAGGCAAATTGGCAGACGATGCCGACGCCAACATCGCCCTGATCCGCCGCGCCATGGGCGATGCCCTCGCAGCCCTGCCGGCACCGGCCTCGGAACTCGACGGCCTGCGCCGCCTGTTGCTTCAGCATGCCTGTGACGCCGATGTGGTGCTGGACCTGCACTGTGACTTCGAATCGATCATGTTGCTGTATGCGATGCCGCAACACTGGCCACGCTTGCAGTCCCTGGCCGCACGCCTCGGTGCGGAGGTCACGTTGCTGGCCGAAGATGCCGGCGGCAGCGCCTTCGACGAAGCCTGCGCCATTGCCTGGCTGCGCCTGGCCGAGCGGTTTCCCGAAGCCAATATTCCCCTGGCGTGCGCGGCCACCACCATCGAATTGCGCGGCATGGCTGACACCGGGCGCGAGCAATGCGTCGACAGCGCCCAGGCCATTCTTGGCTATCTCGCCGAACAGGGCCTGATCAGTGGTGACTGGCCAGTGGCACCGCCGAGCCGTTGCCAGGCCATGCCATTCGCCGGCGCCCAGTACGCCTGCGCACCCCATCCCGGTGTGGTGAGCTTTCTGCAACCGCTGGGCGCGCAGGTCAAGGTCGGCGATCCGCTGTTCGAGGTCATCGACCCGCTGACCGACCGCCATAGCGTGGTAAGCGCCAGCACCGACGGCATTCTCTATGCCCGCGAACGCCTGCGATTTGCCCAGCCTGGATTGTGGCTGGCCAAAGTGGCAGGCGTCACCCCCATTCGCCAGGGTCGCTTGCTCAGCGACTGATTCCAGAGAGTTCAAACCATGTACAAACTTGAAGTTCAGGACCTGCACAAAAGCTACGGCGCCCACCAGGTGCTCAAGGGCGTGTCCCTGCAGGCGCAGGCCGGTGACGTGATCAGCATCATCGGCTCCAGCGGCTCCGGCAAGAGTACCTTCCTGCGCTGCATCAACCTGCTGGAGCAACCCAATGCGGGGGATATCGTGCTCAATGGCGAACCGCTCAAGCTGGTGACCAACAAACTTGGCGGGCTGAAAGCGGCCGAACCCAGGCAGTTGCAGCGCATGCGTTCGCAACTGTCGATGGTGTTTCAACACTTCAACCTCTGGTCGCACATGAGCGCTCTGGAAAACGTCATGGAAGCCCCGGTGCATGTGCTGGGCCAAGGCAAGAAAGAGGCACGGGAAAAGGCCGAGCACTACCTGAACAAAGTCGGTGTGGCGCACCGCATGCACGCCTGGCCGGCGCACATGTCCGGCGGCGAGCAGCAGCGCGTGGCGATTGCCCGCGCACTGGCGATGGAACCGCAGGTGATGCTGTTCGATGAACCGACGTCGGCCCTCGACCCCGAACTGGTCGGCGAAGTGCTCAAAGTCATGCAGGACCTGGCACAGGAAGGCCGCACCATGGTGGTGGTGACTCACGAAATGGGCTTTGCCCGCGAGGTGTCCAACCAACTGGTGTTCCTGCACAAGGGCGTTGTCGAAGAGCGCGGCGACCCGCGTGAGGTGCTGGTCAACCCGCAGTCCGAACGCCTGCGGCAGTTTCTGGCCGGGAGCCTGAAGTAAGACCGCCACCCGTCCACTGCTCGGCGCTGCCCTGACCAGGCAGGCTTGGGATACACTCCGGCCAACCTTGTCAGGGCATCAGGCACAGCCCTTCTCTCACCTTCAGGAAACGTTGAGCCGGATATGCCAACCCCATCGAAAGACACCACCGTCTATGCCGCGCCGGTCATGCGCAAACTGACGGAAATCGTTTCCGAACTGCCACCGTCACTGCGCAAGGTGGCGGACTTCATCCTGCGTCACCCGCTCAAGGCCGCGACGCTGACCATCGAGGAGATGGCTCACGAAACACTGACCTCACCCGCCGCCGTCAACCGCCTGGCCAAAGCGCTGGACCTCGGTGGCTACAGCGGCATGAAGGCCGAGCTGGTCGCCACCTTGCAGCAGATGGTCTCGCCGGTGGACAAACTGCGCAACGAACTGGCCCATCGCCCGGGCGGCGCGTTTGGCCTGCTTGAGCAACTGCAGAGCGCCAGCAGCAACCTGGCCACGGCGGTGACCAACAACCACGCCGACACCTTTGAAGCCTTCGTCACTCGCCTGACCACGGCACGCAAAATCTACATCCTGGGGTTCGGCAACAGTGTTTACTTCGCCGGCCTCGCCGCGTCGACCCTGATGCCCTTCTGTGCCGACGCCACGGCCATCAGCATGGAGGGTGGCAACGAAAACGCCGCGTACCGCCTGGCCGCGATCACCGATCAGGACGTGTTGCTGGCGATCTCCCTGCCCCGCTACTCCCTCGACACCCTGCAACTGGCACGCTTCGCCAATGAACGCGGCGCATCGGTGCTGGCCATCACCGATTCACCGGCCTCGCCGCTCACCGGCATTGCCGAGCACACGCTGTTTGCCCCTTGCGACCACCCGGTGCTGACCAGCTCCAACATCGCCGTGCTGGCCCTGATCGAAGGCCTGGTCGCCGGCGTGATGGCGCGCAATAAGGAAGCGGTCAAACTGGCAACTGAGCTGACTGAAAGCGTGATGTCGTACCTGCACATTCCGGCCAGCGGTAAACCCGCGAAGAAGTGATTGCGTTGTGGATTTGCCTTGAAGACCTGTGCCGTCATTGACAGCCATGGGTTGAATCCACAGTCGTTTTCTGCCTCTTGCGACGGGCAGAAAACGGCCAATAGCAGTCATCGAGGCTGCCAAGCAGTGGCACCGAAGACTCCAAGCCTCACCACGAGGAGGGTCCTACCGGCCAGAGGTGAATGCCCGAAGGATTCTGGATTTCCCGGTTTGGTTTGCAGCCATGCTAGCCGAATGGAACCAACCCTCGACTATTTCGTCTCGCCAGTCATTGCTGCGTCAAAAGCGCCTTCAGGCTATAAGCTAAGGCTACAGTCAGCCTGACGCCCCCAAAATGCACACACTATTTCACGTAGATACCGCGGACATAAAAGCCCTGAACGATGAGCAAGCGCGTGCACTGATCGCAAGATTGTGTCGGGCTGAGATTCGCAAGCACGGGCGCCCCGAGTCGGCCGTCACCTGGGGTGGCGATCAAAGAGCAAAAGATGGAGGGGTGGACGTCAGGGTAGAGATAAATCCGCCACTGGGGATATCTGGCTATCTGCCCAATGACAACACAGCCTTTCAGGTAAAGGCCGAAGTGTTCCCCCCCAGCAAGATACCTGGGGAAATGGCGCCTAAGGGAGTGCTCAGACAAGCAATACGCGACCTCGCTACGACCAAAGGAAGTTACGTCATTGCCGCGACTCGAGACGACACCTCCGAGTCCGCTCTCGATTTACGACTTAATGCGATGAGAGACTGCTTGTCGGTCAACGGCCTCGGCTCCTCGCCGCATATTGCCTTCTATGACGCAAGAAAGATTGCAGACTGGGTCGAGCAACACCCAGCGATCGTAGCTTGGGTCAAACACCAGCTAGGCAAGCCACTTGTGGGTTGGCGCCCATACTCGGGTTGGGCCTACCAGGAGACGACCGTCGACTCAGAATATCTGCTCGATGATCGAGTCAAAGTGTTCACGCCTGACGCAGAGAAGGGTATTAGTGTCTCGGCCACCATTGATCGCCTGCGTATCGACCTGTCGAAGGGTGCAAGCGTACGTATTGTCGGCTTATCTGGCGTCGGCAAAACGAGATTAGTACAGGCGCTCTTCGATCCGCGTGTACAGGCGATTCAGGCTGCGCTGAGTGCTGATGACGTGCTGTACACGGACCTTTCAGATGGACCTTCACCTCAACCCTCAGCGATGCTCGAAGCGCTGATTGAAGACGGAAGTCAGTGTGTTCTCGTCGTGGACAATTGCGGAGCTGACACTCATCAGAAGCTCACCGAACTGCTTAAGACGTCTGGTAACAAGATTGGCCTGGTTACTGTTGAGTACGACGTTCGAGACGACTTACCAGACGCCACGAGGTGCTACCGTCTCGAAGGCTCCTCCGATGACGTAATCAGGCAGCTTCTTCAGCGGCGCTATTCGGTCCTATCAATCAGTGATGTTGATACCATCACGGCATTCTCAGACGGTAACGCTCGCGTCGCGTTTGCATTGGCAGCGACGGTAACGACGACTGGTGAACTTGCGCGGTTGCGAGACTCCGAGCTGTTCAAGCGCCTGTTTCATCAGAGGAACGTCGAGAATGAAGATCTCCTCAAATGCGCGGAAGCGGCCAGTATCCTCTACTCGTTCGACGGCGAGGATGATGGCCCTGGGTCAGAACTCAACAAAATTGCCGCTGTTGCTGACGTTTCATTGATCACCCTACAGAGGAAAGTGGTTGATCTACAGCGAAGAGGTCTCGTACAGGCGCGTAGTAAATGGCGTGCTGTTTTGCCACACGCGATTGCCAATCGACTCGCAGCCCAGGCACTCGAAGTGATACCCAAATCGCAAATCGTGAATATCTTTGTCGATACCGCTACCGACCGTGTTGTCCGGTCGTTCTCGCGGCGACTTGGTTACCTACATGAAAGCGCAAAAGCCGCCGAGCTCATACGGGATTGGCTCTCGCCATCCGGGCGTTTTGGCGACCTAACGGCTCTCAATGACATTGGCCATGAGATCTTTCACAACATTGCACCTGTATCTCCGAAGGTCGCCCTAGCGGCGATTGGACGGGCTGCCAATATCCCTAGCTTCCTTTCGGACGAAAACAGCAAGCGTGCTCAATACGCGCATACGTTGAAAGCCATCGCGTTCGAAGAAGAAGATTTCGATATCGCCGCCGATATTCTTGTCCGGTTCGCCTCGGAAAATCCCCAGGGAAATAGGGGACAAGAATCTATTGTGGAAATTCTGAAGTCTCTGTTTTTCTGCGTGCTATCCGGTACGAATGCCCCCCCCAATCAAAGAGCAGCGTTCGTCAGAAAATTGCTTGAATCCGGCGATGCCAAGCGAGAGCAGTTGGGGCTGTTGGCGCTCGATGCGGCGCTTGAGGCAGGCCATTTTACCTCAGTGAGCAGATTCGATTTCGGAGCTCGAAAGCGGAGCGAGGGATGGGCTCCGGTATCCCCCTCAGACGTTGAGGCGTGGTTTATGCCATTCATCCGCATGGCACTCGACATTGGTAAGCAGAAGTCCGACCTTGCTGAAAGTTGCAGATCTATTTTGGGTCGCCGCTTAAGAGGACTTTGGGTTGGCACGAATCTGAGGCCAGAAGTGTGTGCAGCCGTAACAGAACTGGCTTCAGTCGTGAGCTGGCCTCAAGGTTGGTTTGGAGTCAAAAGCATCCTTCGCTTTGACTTGGGCAAATGCGATGAGTCAATTCAGAACGAGCTGCGCGAACTGGAGAATCTTCTCAAGCCGAAGGCTATACCCGACATGATTCGAGCTCGACTTCTAGAATCGAATCAATTCGACCTAGATCTTGATGACGATGATGCAGATCAGCGCGCTGAAACGACTAGTGAGCGCATCCGCAGATCAAACCTGGCTATGGAGGAGCTTGGGGAGGCTGCTGTGACCATTGAAGGCCTTCTCTTGGAGCTACTCCCGCAATTGATCTCAACCAAGTCAGGAGCCAGTGCATTTCATTTGGGGGTTGGGGTTGGAAAGCAGATTGCGGACCCGAGCGGGATTCTGGATGCGGCAAAGGAACATATCGCCACTGCTAAGCCCGGAACAGTCGGTGTCTTGTTCCTTCGTGGCTTGCTCAACGGCTGGCATCACGCATCTCCCGCTTCTGCCGAGGAGTTCCTCGACAGCGCGGTGAGTGATGCAATTTGGGTCAAGTGGATCATGGACCTGCATTGCAGCATACCGATGAACCAAACGGCTTTCGCTCGAATCCTCCAATCAATCAAGGCTGGAAATACTCCTGCCTGGCAATACTCCTATCTCGGGATGGGCAGACAAACCGACTCATTCTCTGTTGCAGAGATTGGCGAGTTGCTTTCTGCGATAGCAATGCTGCCTGATGGTGGTGTCGTGTTTCTCGACGTCCTTTCCATGGTCGTCCACTGCGCGGCAGATCACAATGATGCGTATAAGGAGTCCTTGGCGGCAACCTGCCTAAGTCTTCTGGGCTCAGCCGAATGGGGAGAGGTTCTTGGGGATCGTACCAATAGCGGTTACCGCCTTGAGAGCATATTGGAGTTTTCGCTGAAGCGATTAGCTTCTTCCGAAGCAGCGCTGGAGGTATTGAACGGTCTGGTTGCCTTTGCGCGCACGAAGGAATGTAGTTATTCCGATAGGGATGCCATCAAAGACGCCATCTCGCCGTTTCTCAGGCACATGCCGCGACGAGCGCTCGACGCGATCTATGTTCCCGGTGAAGAAGCTCACTACCATCAGATGTCGCCGGTGATTGGGCGCCCTTACAGTGATCGGAAAGAGACAGCACTCAGCGTAGTCCCAGTGGATGTATTGATCGATTGGTGTAATACCTCGCCGTCTGATCGTTACGTGTTCGCGGCACGGAGCTGTAAGCTATTCGATACTCGAAGTCGAGCGAGTGAAGAGCATGCCAATATCGACTCTGTGGACGATTCTGAGTTGGTTATTTCGGAAGCCGCGCTCGCTGTGCTCGCTAATGCTCCTGATAAAAAGACTGTAATCGAGTGCTATTTAATGCGATTTACGCCTTCAGGCTGGTCCGGGTCTTTGGCCGAAATCCTGAAGAAACGGATTCCGCTTCTCGACGCACTGAATCTCGGCAACGCGGAAGAGCTGAAGCCAGTATTGGCGACAGCTAGAGCGAGCCTCGAACGAAGAATCGCAGCGGAAGAGCTTCGTGAGGACGAAGAAGAGCGCGAGCGTACTGGTAGCTTCGAATAGGCTAGCCCGACGCCTCCATTGGCCGATAGCTGCCCGTCCTAACCGGCAGTAATCGGCCGATTGTGTTGAAAAAGTCGACCATGGTTTGCGCATCCGAAAAGTACGCGTCCGAGATTGAAATCTTTACTTTTGGCAGAGGCTTCCGGACTCGGATTTCACGTAGCAGCGTGCGAAAAAGGCGTTTTCACGAGTAAATGATCAGGCAGTTTGGGTAGACCGACTTTTTCAACAGAATCGGCCGCTAGCTGCCTTTCGCGAAGGGCAGCTTTGGATTGATGGATGTATCTTGGTGACAGGCTGAAATCGGCCAAAAGCAGCCGGTCGGTTGCTGTGCTGACGTTAGTACTCGAAATTATCCATCACGCCTGGAAAGTCGAAATACTCTCTCGGCACTGCAGTCAGAAATCCCCCTTGTGAAGTCTGTCTCCCCTGGGCACCCGCCATTGAACGCCGGTGCCTTTCTCTCGCAGATTAACGGGCAGCTACTTGAGACTCCCGGCCAGGAACTGCTGCAACCGCTCGCTTTGCGGCTGTTCCAGCAGTGTGCCTGGCGCTCCCGACTCCTCCACCCGCCCCTGATGCAGAAACATGACGTGGTTCGACACTTGTCTGGCAAACGCCATTTCGTGAGTGACGACCACCATCGTCCTGCCCTCTTCGGCCAGTTGCTGCATGACCTTGAGCACCTCACCCACCAGTTCAGGGTCAAGGGCCGAGGTCGGTTCGTCGAACAGCATCACCTCGGGTTCCATGGCCAGCGCACGGGCAATGGCCACCCGTTGTTGCTGGCCGCCGGACAAATGCACCGGGTACTGGGCCTCGACTTTTTGTGGCAGCCCGACCTTGGCAAGGTAATGACGCGCCCGCTCCAGTGCCTGCGCCCGGCTGATACCGAGCACGCTCATCGGGCACTCGATGATGTTTTCCAGCACGGTCATGTGGCTCCACAAATTGAAGTGCTGGAACACCATCGACAACCGGCTGCGCAGGCTCCGCAGCTGCCCGGGGTCAACCACACACAGCTCACCCCTCGGGTTTCTGCGGGTGAGCAACTCTTCGTCGTTGACGACAATGCGCCCGGCCGACGGTTGTTCAAGATAGTTGATACAACGCAGGAAGGTACTTTTCCCGGACCCGGAGGAGCCGATGATGCTGATCACATCACCCGCCCTGGCCTTGAGCGAAACCCCTTTCAACACTTCATGGTTGCCATAGTTTTTATGGATATCTTCAACGATCAATTTATACATTCGAGCAAGTCCGATAGGGGTCAGTGCGTGCGCGGTTTGAGGTAGGCCAGCCAATGCAGTTCGCCGCGTCGAAACAGCCAGATCAGGAAAAAAGCACAGGCGGCGTACAACACCCCGGCAATGCCAAAGGCCGTGAAGGATGCATAGGTCGCCGAGTTGACATCCCGGGCGATCTTCAGCAAATCGGGCACGGTGGCGGTAAAGGCCACGGAAGTGGAATGCAGCATCAGGATCACTTCATTGCTGAAAAACGGCAGCGCGCGGCGCAACGCCGACGGCAGGATGATCCGCCGATAAAGCGTGAACCGGCTCATTCCGTAGGCACTGGCGGCCTCGACTTCACCGTGGGCGGTCGCCCTGATGGCGCCGGCAAAAATCTCGGTCATGTAGGCACAGGTATTGAGCCCGAACGCCAACACCGTGCAGTTGAAGCCGTCACGGAAAAACGCGTTGAGAAAGTCCTGGGACCGCACCACATGCAAGCTGTACACCCCGGTGTAGAAGAACAGCAGCTGGATGTACAACGGCGTGCCACGAAACACGTAGGTGTAGCACCAGACCGGCAGGCGCAGCAGCGGGTTGCGGCTGACGCGGGCCATCGACAACGGTACCGCCAGCAAAAAGCCCATCGCCACCGCCAGAATCAGCAGCCACAAGGTCACCACCAGCCCGGAAAAGTGCGGCCCGTCACTCCACAGGTACGCCTGCCAGTAATTTTCGAGAATGGCGGTCATAGCGCAGCCTTCCTGACGCCGACCGAGTAGCGGCGCTCAAGCCACAGCAACACGCCATTGGAGACCGTGGTAATGGCGAGGTAAATCAAGCCGCCGACCAGGGTGAAGTAAAAGAACTGCATCGAGCCCTTGCCCGCATCCTGCGTGGCCTTGACCACATCGGTCAGGCCGATGATCGACACCAGGGCCGTCGACTTGATCAGCACCTGCCAGTTGTTGCCGATGCCCGGCAAGGCGTGGCGCAGCATATGTGGAAAGAGGACCTTGCGAAAGGTTTGCCCACGGGTCATGCCGTAAGCCCTCGCCGCTTCGATCTGCCCCGCTGGGACGGCCTGGAAGGCGCCGCGAAACGTCTCGGTAAAGTAGGCCCCGTAAATGAACGCCAGCGTCATGACACCGGCCAGAAAGGGGTCGATGTCTATCTGAGTGATGCCCAGCCAGTCGGTTATCCGGTTGAGCAACATCTGCAGGCTGAAGAACAGCAGCAACATGATCACCAGGTCCGGCATGCTGCGGATCACCGTCGTATACCCTGCGGCCAGTGCGCGCAACAATCGATTGGACGACAACTTGGAACTGGCGCCGATCAGCCCGGCCAGGACGGCGATCAGCAATGAACAAAGCGCCAGTTTGACGGTAGCCAGGGTGCCCAGCAGGATCTGCGGGCCAAAACCTTCCAGAAGCATCTCACTCTCCTTGTTCTTGTTAGGGTGAGGTGAAGGGGGCAATAGAGCGCTCGAACGAGCGCCCTGTTCAAGGTCACGACGACGGTTTACCTAGCGCCGTTACCGGGCGCCGTAGACGTCGAAATCGAAGTACTTGTCGTTGATCCGCGCGTAAGTACCGTTGGCGAGAATGGTTGCCAGGGCTTTATTCAAGTCTTCGCGCAACGCGACATCGCCCTTGCGCAAACCAAGGCCATCGCCGACGCCGAAGAAGCCCGGGGCCTCCAGAGTGGCACCGGCAAATTCATAGTCCTGACCCGCCGCCGTTTTCAGGAAGCCGTAACTGGCTTGAATGGCACCCTGCAACGAGGCATCAAGTCGCCCCACTACCAGGTCGGCGTACACCTGGTCCTGATTCTGATAGGAAAGAACGTCCACGCCCTTGGAACCCCAAACCGCTTTGGCATAGGACTCCTGGGTCGAGCCCTGCTCCACACCAATGCGCTTGCCCTTGAGCGATTCGAGGGTCGGCTGCAATCCCGATCCACGCTTGGCCACCAGGCGTGCCGGTGCATTGGACACCTTGTCGGTAAACGCAATCTGCTCAAGGCGTTTGGGGGTGATGGTCATCGAAGACGCCACCGCATCGAACTTGCGCGCCAGCAGTGCCGGGATCATCCCGTCCCAACTGCTTTCCACCCAGACGCAGCGGGCTTTCAGTTCGGCGCACAACGCTTCGGCGATGTCGACCCCGAAGCCGGTCAGCGTGCCATCCTGGTTCTTGTACTCCAGCGGTGGATACGTCGGGTCCACCCCCAGCTTCAACACTTTGCCGGACCAGTCGGCCGCCCCCGCCAGGCTCGAGGCCGTCAGGAACACCAGGGAAACGGCTGCAATCATCTTGTTCATTTTTATTCCTCTCAGACCGTAGATTTTTTACCGGCACAACGGGTGGAACTGCGCCGTCTCAACTCAGAAAACGTTCGACCAACTTGACCCAATAGCTCGCGCCTACCGGCAGGCAGCCGTCATTGAAGTCATAGCCGGGGTTGTGCAGCAGGCACCCGCCTTCGCCCTCGCCATTACCGATTACCAGATAGCTGCCGGGGCACTTTTCCAGGACAAAGGCAAAGTCCTCGCTGGCCGTGAATGGCCGCAAGTCATCGATCAGGTGTTCATCTCCCAGCCACTCGCGGGCGACCTCATGGGCAAATGCCGTCTGTTCGGGATCGTTGATCAACACCGGATGACAGTGCTGGTAATCGATGTGGACCCGCGCGCCGAAACTCTCGGCCTGGCCCTTGACCAGTTCGGTGATCCTGACCTCCAGCAACCGCCGAACCTCGGGGGTCAGGGCGCGTACGCTCAGGCTCAAGTCGGCGCTGGACGGGATGACATTCGAGGCGCTCCCGGCTTGCAGGGAGCCCACGGTGATAATCGCCATCTCCTGCGGGTTGACGTTGCGCGAGACGATGCTTTGCAGGGCCATCACGATCGAGGCACCGACCACCACCGGGTCGACGGCTTTGTGCGGCACCGCGCCATGGCCGCCGTTGCCGATGATCTTGATGTTCACCGTGTCGGCAGACGCCATGAACGGTCCGCTGTAAAAACCCAAATGCCCGACGGGGTAACCCGGCACGTTATGCATGGCGAAGATCGCATCACACGGAAACCGTTCGAGCAATCCGTCCTCCAGCATTTTCCTGGCACCACCCAGCCCCTCTTCCGCCGGTTGGAAAATCAGGTGCACGGTGCCATTGAATGTCCGTGTCCGGGCCAGATACTGACCCGCCGCCAGCAGGATGGCGGTATGTCCGTCGTGACCGCAGGCATGCATGACACCGTCTATCCGGCTGGCATAAGGCAAACCGGAGGTTTCCTGGATCGGCAACGCATCCATGTCGGCGCGCAAGCCAATGGACCGACCCTCGCCATTTTTCAGGGTGGCAACGACCCCGGTCTTGCCCACCCCGGTGCTGACCTCAAAGCCCCACTGAGTCAGACACGCGGCAACCCGCTCACTGGTGGCGAATTCTTCAAAACCCAGCTCAGGGTGCGCGTGAATGCTGTGACGTATCGCGATCATTTCATCTTGCATCGCGGCAATACCAGGCAGAACCAAACCGGCATTCATGAGTGTTCTCCTTCGAGGGCTGTGCGGCAGCGAAAGCGCTGTTGGGCTCGATCTTAGGGAACTGGCGCTGGGCTGGGGAGGCGCAGTTTGGTTATGATGACAACCATGAGTTGTCACCAGGGTTAGCAGATGAAACTGCATCAATTACAGGCGCTGATTGCCAGCGCTGAAACCGGCAGCATCCGCGCGGCCGCTCGTTCGCTGGAGATTTCCCAGGCTGCGGTGACCAAAGCGCTGCGCGAACTGGAAACCAGCCAGCAGCTACCGCTGTTTACCCGAACCTCCAGCGGTCTGAACTTCACCGAATACGGCAAAGTGCTGCTGACTCATGCCCGGCTGGTGATCAAGCAACTGGAGCACGCACAGACCGAGCTTGATCACATGCGCGGGAAGGCCCAGGGCCGGCTCTGTGTCGGGATCACCCCATGGGTCGCCCTGACCTTCCTGCCCGAAGTCGTGTCGGTTTTTCGCGAGCGTATGCCACAAATCAGGCTGGAACTGTTCGAGAGTCTGATGGCCGTTGCCCAACCGCTGTTGCGCGACGGCAGCATGGACTTCGCGATTGGCCAACTCCATCCCACCCAATCGACCCAGGAATTCGCCAGCGAAACCTTGCTCGATTACCAGACCTCGGTGCTGGTCCGCGAGGGTCACGCCCGACAGCATGCGCGATCGATCCACGAGCTACTGGAAGAAAACTGGACGCTGAACTACGCGCCCGACGGGCACGATGGGCTGATGCAGGAACTGTTCTGGAAACACGGCGCGCAGATTGACGAAAATCGAATCGTGCGCGCTCATTCACTGGCCATTTTGCAGATGATGGTCGAACGGGCCGACATGTGCACTTGGGGGCCTTCGATCGTGAGCACAGCCCCGCCATTTCTGGGGCGTCTGGTATCCCTGGGGTTGGCCGAGCAGTTCGAGCCCCGGCAGCTGAGCATCGTGACACGCCGCAATGGTGCACTGAGCAACCCGGCAGTCTGCTTCACCGAGTGCCTGTTGCAGGTCATTCGGCGCCATGCGCGCTCGGCCAAAAAAGAAGACCGCGCGCTGTTTGAAACCTTGCGGCTGCGGTGAGGTCACCCGGGCCGCGCTCAAGGCGTCATCGCAGACTATTCTTGATCTGGGTAACCCACCGGTCGCACCGAAGGAGGTCTCTCGTTGATGCACTGTGTCCTTTTCAAAATCCGCTGATCCAACGGTCTGGGGCACGGCCCCAGGCACCTTTGTCTGCCCCCTGAAACGGAGACGCCAGCATGAGCACCTTGCAACTTCACCCTGCACTGGACAATGGCATCCAACCCGCCGCCGCGAATTTCACAGGCGGCACCCTGCAATGCCTGTGTGCGACCGACAAGGTCGAGGTCAGGATCGACGCACAAACCCTGCATAACCACGCATGCGGCTGCAGCAAATGCTGGAAACCACAAAACGCGATATTCGCCGTCATCGCCGTGGTGCCTCGAGATAAGGTCAGCGTCATTGCCCACGGCGAAAAACTGGCGATTGTCGACGAAGCCGCCACCATCCAGCGCCACGCCT
Source organism: Pseudomonas sp. FW305-70 (assembly GCF_058783925.1). Classification (NCBI taxonomy): domain Bacteria; kingdom Pseudomonadati; phylum Pseudomonadota; class Gammaproteobacteria; order Pseudomonadales; family Pseudomonadaceae; genus Pseudomonas; species Pseudomonas sp. FW305-70. The sequence continues at coordinate 32,947 of NZ_JBYSYZ010000020.1, read as the reverse complement.
GCAAGCAGTGTCACGCCCATCTCTTCGGGCGCATCGAGAACAAGGACCATGCATTTTATGGCCTGGACTTCGTCCACACCGAGCTTTCGCCACAGAGCGGATGGGCGGCGCCGGGATTCGCGGCGTTCGTATCCTCCATCATCGAAACCGGCACACCGCCAGGGCAAATGAAGGCGATCCGCGAGCGCTTGCGCTCGATCGGCCTGGAACCCTACGACTGCCTGTCCCCGGACTTGATGGACGCACTGGCGACCCATGTCGCCAAACAGAGAGGCGTGTTGCCCGCCGCCTGATTGATCGGTCGCCGCGGTTTCTTGTCCGGACCGCGGCTCCGATTTACCTTGAGATTGAATCCAGCCCCACACACACCCGGTGGGCTCATCTGACCCACCGCCCGATGTAACGAACCATTTCGCGGATATTTACCTATAGAGTGGATCCTTATACGATGAGGCCCAAACCCACTGCTCTCCATCAGGCGCGAGTAAGCCATCTAAATTTAGTGCATGACAAAGCGACTTGAAAATTGAGCTTTACAGACGAAAAACATTGCGCGGGCAAATACGCGAAACCGGATACGGACTCAATCGCCCCCACCTATAAATACAATATCATTGAGCACCCGAACAATGAACAGTACTAGCCCTCCGGCTGATTTCCCCAATAACTTCAGCATCGTCATCGTGAATTACAAAACACCGGAAATCACCAAGATATGCTTAGAGTTATTGCACCAGCACGTGGGTGACAAGAACGTCCCGGTCTGGGTGGTTGACAATTACTCGGCCGATGAAAGCACTCAATACTTGCGAACACTTGACTGGATCAATTTAATCGAACGATCTATTTCGGAACCAGAAGCAGGCCATATCGCGCACGGCAAGGCACTCGACATGGTTTTGGAGCGAGTCGACACCGATTATTTACTTCTGATGCATACCGATACTTTTGTTTTCGATAAAAACGTTTTCCCGATGATATTAAACAAGTGCGCCAACAATAAAAAAGTCGTCGCCGTCGGGTGTGTAGAACAATTAAATCGCGGCACCGCGAGAACGGTTTGGCGCTACAGTTCACGACTATTCAAACACCACTACAGACGCCTTAAAATCTCCATGGGCTTACGTTCAAGAGAACCAAAACCATACAAAGAAATTTACTTGAAGAGCTTCTTTACATTGTGGAACTGCAAGCTCGTCAAACAGCACGGCATGCACTTTTCGATGGATGATCGCGTTCCTGGATATACCCTTCAAGACCAGATGACCCAGCTTGGTTACGTCGTTGAGACTTTATCGCCACGTAAAATCTTCAGCTATCTTGATCATATCCAGGCGGGTACTGTTGCAGCGACTGGCGGCTATGGAAAGACTCATAGACGAACCAAAATGTACAATAATATACTTAAGCGCCTGAACAAGGGTGACGGCAAGGCTTAAGCTACGCCGACACGTATGAGCCCGTCACCCACAGGTCGTTATATCAAGTTATCGGAGCAATAATGGCAGTCATCACTCAGGCACTACCCATCACCCTCTCACCGGAGCTTGATTTCGACCAGAACGACGCCAGCGCCTTTGGTGAGTCATTGACCAGCCAATATGTTCAGGCTACGCCATTTCCGCACATCGTCATCGACAACTTCCTGGACGAAGACCTGATTGCAAGTATTTGCTCGAACTTCCCGGTCGAGCCAACCAACAACGAAATGCTCTACGAGCGCGGCTATAAAGGGCAACGAAAACGTCAAATCAGTCCCAACGAATGCTCTCCGTTTTTAAAGACCGTTTTCAATGCTTTCAACTCGGCACCCATGTTGCAGTTTCTTGAAAAGTTAACAGGCATCGAAGGCTTGATACCTGACCCCTACTTCACCGGTGGCGGCTTGCATGAAACGAAAAGCGGGGGTTTCCTGGGGGTGCACTCGGACTTCAGGCTCAACAAGAAGCTTAACGTCGAGCGCAGACTGAATATCATTATTTATCTGAACGAAGACTGGAAAGACGAGTATGGAGGCAACCTGGAACTTTGGGATGTCAAGATGAAAACCTGTCTTAAAAAGGTTTTGCCCATTTACAATCGCTGCGTCATTTTCAATACAGACAAAGACAGCAATCATGGGCACCCGGAGCCTTTAACGACCCCAGAACACATCACTCGCCGGTCTATAGCGCTTTATTACTACACCGCAGGCACCTTGGCGATCGATCCCGCGCAAAGAAACAAAACCCACTACAAGCCAAGACCCAAAGATCGTTTCAGTCTCAAGTACTACATGAACAAATTACTCAAGAAGAAAAACTAAGCCATACCGCCAGACGATTGAGCTCGTGCTTTTCAGGCTTTAGCTCGGCGCCCGGTCGCGACCAGATCCGTCGAGCATCAGCACCTTTTGCACGGTCGCGCGCCGGCAAGCCGATAACCTCTGGATCGCTCCTGCTGCAAGGGTAACGGAACGGAAACGCAAACGGGGGTGTCAGCTGTTTAGACACCCCCTGTTTCTTCCCTCAACCCAAATGAAGCGGTGAAGTCATGAACAATATCGTCTACCTCGTTGGCGCCGTCGTGATCATCCTGTTTATCCTGTCGTTTGTCGGCTTGGTCTGAATCAGACGGCCAGATGCCAAAGGTAAAAAAGCCCGCTCAAAAGCGTAACGCTGTTCACTTAAGCGCGGTACTTCAGGCACACCTACTTTTGTGGCGAGGGAGCTTGCTCCCGCTGGGCTGCGTAGCGGCCCCAAAAATGTGACAACAATGCCATTTTTTGTGAGTGCTACGCACTCAAGCGGGAGCAAGCTCCCTCGCCACGGGTTCAGTGTCGGCCGTAAGTGAACAGCATTACGCTCAATAGCGGGCTTCGTAATCGGCTTTTTTATGGCGTGTGGCTCAATCTCTCGCGGAAATCGTCCTCCAGCTTTCGACAAACCTCTGCGATTATGCTTTTCCCGACTGCCGGGCCGGAGTAGTTGTCTACTTCCTCGCGGCATCGTTCGGCGGCATCACGGGCCTGCATGCTTTCCTTGTCTTGCGATGTGTTGCTGACATAAAAGCCGACGGCCAGGTACAAGGTGATTGCGATAGTGATGCCGACGACGATCTTGCCGACCCGGCCAATTTTCTTTTCTGACGGTATTGGCCACCCGGGCGAGATTCGTATTTTTTGCCTGAGGTCAGATTGGCAGTGTTTACATAAAATGGCTTCAGCCATGATGACTTCCGCGCAATAGGGACAGCTCTTTTTTCCAGCCTCCACAGATGAAACTCCTTTTTCAAAACGAGATTCTATCATTGGGTTCGGGGATGCTCAGCCTCTTCTGCCCCAAGGCAGCTAAAGTCAGCAGTTTGGATCAAAACCGCAATAGCACCCGTTGGCCACGGAGCAGCACTAATGCAATGGCCGGTAGTTGAGCATCTGAATCAAATGCTTCGTAAAAAACGAACATTTCAAAACGAATAAACGATTTTTATTGATGCAACATGCCCGTTAGCATGACCTCTTGCAGCCCATTGCTGCGCCATGCGGAGACAGTCATGCAGATGGCCATTCAACGCCGCGGTTTCGAGCTAACCGAGGCTTTTTACGGTTACCTCAGCAAGCGCCTGGCCTACAACTCAAGTCACGGCGCCGCCCGCACTGGGGCGGGTGACCGTGCGGCGCCACATGGGTATCGACCAACCCTGGATACTTAAATGACCGCCATTAGCGTCGGCCAATCCTGGATGTGGGCCGCCTTCATCGGGTTCGTCCTCGCCATGCTGGCGCTGGATCTTTTCGTCTTCGGCGGTCGCAAGGCGCATCGTGTTTCGGTACGCGAGGCGCTGGCCTGGGTCATCGCCTGGACCAGTTTGGCGTTGGTCTTCTCCGTCCTGCTCTGGTGGTATCTGCGCAGCATGTTCGGCGCCGAAGTGGCCCAGCGTACAACGCTCGAATTCCTGACGGGTTACCTGATCGAGCAGTCGCTGTCGATCGACAACATGTTCGTTTTCGTGATGATCTTCGGCTATTTCGCCGTGCCGCCAGAGTTGCAGCGCCGCGTCCTGCTCTATGGTGTGCTCGGCGCCATCTTCATGCGTGCCGTTATGATTTTCGCCGGTGTCTGGCTGGTGCAGGAGTTTGCCTGGCTGCTCTATGTCTTTGGCGCTTTCCTCGTCATCACCGGCATCAAGATGCTGATCTTCGCCAACCAGCAGCCAGACCTCGAAAAAAACCCTTTGCTGTGCTGGCTGCGTAGTCATCTTCGCATCACCGACGGTTTTCACGGCGAGCACTTCTTCGTGCGCCAGAAAGGCCTGCGCTGGGCGACGCCGATGTTCCTGGTGCTGGTACTGATCGAGGCCAGCGACCTGGTATTCGCAGTCGACAGCATCCCGGCTATCTTCGCCGTCACCACCGACCCCTTCATCGTGTTCACTTCCAACATTTTCGCCATCATGGGCATGCGCGCACTGTATTTTCTACTGGCCGACATGGCTGACCGCTTTCACTTGCTCAAATATGGTCTGGCCATCGTACTGGTGTTCATCGGCGGCAAGATGCTGGTCACGCCGTGGTGGCACATGCCGATCCAATGGTCGCTGAGCACAGTCGGCGGCATCATCTTGATCACGGTACTGTTGAGCCTGACTTTGACGAAGAGCAAAGCACGGGTTACGAAAGAACAATGATGAATTTGAGACAAGAACGGGAAATGACGGCACCGACGCTAGTCGCCTTGCTCATCAGTCGCCCATCGACCCCAGGAGCCACTGGCGAAATATCTCGGCAGAGGCAGAACGCTTGCGATGCTTGAGCGATACCAGGAACTCGCCATTGCCCGTCACGCATTCAAAAGGCGTCACCCGCTGCAACTCTCCCTTGGCCAGCGCCTCATCCGCCATGAACGACCAGGCCAGGCCGATGCCCATGCCTTGTTGAACGGCCCGATACGCCAACGTCAGCTGGTTGAAGACCGGGGCCTTCTCCCGCGCGACGAAGTCGATACCAAAGTGGCCGAACCATTGATGCCAGTCCAGACACTGCCAGGCGCAGGTGTCGATTTGCACCAGGTTGGCTTGCGCCAATTGCTCCAGTGTCTCAACCCCCGAAACATCCAGTGAAGGATGAGCCACGGCATAGACGATTTCCGGCAGCAGGAAATCGCTGTCCAGCGAGGGCCATTGGCCGCAACCATAGAGTACGCCTACGTCGAAATCATTGAGGCTGGCCTCATCGAACTCATTCATCGCGTGAACGTGCACGGCGATGTCGGGGTACGCCTTGTTGAATTCGATCAGCTTCGGGAACAGCCAGAACTGGGCCAGGGCATGGGTCGCCAGCACCGAGACGGCGTTGGACTGATGAACGTTGCGAATGCGCGTGACGCTTTGGTACATCGTGGTCAGGAGCACGTTGACCGTCATCAGCAGTTCATCCCCTGCGCTGGTCAACTTGACCCCTCGTGGCTTGCGCTCGAAGAGCGGGACGCCCATGCAGTCCTCAAGCTGGCGCATCTGTTTGCTCACGGCGCTCTGGGTCAGAAACAGTTCGCCGGCGGCGCCCGTGAAGCTGGCGTGTCGTCCCACGGCCTCGAACGTGATCAGGGTCTCCAATGGGGGCAAGGTACGCAGATAACGGTTAATGACGGTTCTCCGGGACTGGCGATTGCTACGAGACATTCCCCTGCGGAATGGGTGACCAACTTTATATCGCAGGTGGCGCTTATCTGCCATGGCTAGAATGCGGCTAAACAGCCTGCCAGAGCCAAAATGATGAACAGTGGAGTTGTATTTGCGATATTGGCGGGTGCCATCTGGGGTGGCGTGATTATCGGCCCTTCGTTGCTGCCGGAATTCAATGCCGTGCTGATCAGCAGCGTACGGTTTGCCCTGTACGGGATGATCTCGCTCCTCGTGGCCTTGCCCATCGCGTCTCGCCTGCTGTCACGTTTGACCCGCGGCGATGCCTGGATGCTGCTGCGCCTGTCACTGACCGGCAATATCCTGAACTACGCGCTCCTGGGTGCTTCCGTACAGCTGAGCGGGGTGACCGCGGCGGCCCTTATCAACGGCATGATGCCGCTCGCCATCACCTTTCTGGGGCGTAGCGATGCAGGGTCCCTGCCCCTGACCAGACTCAAGCTCCCCTTGCTGCTGGTATTCCTGGGCATCGTATCGGTCAGTCTGGAACATACGGGCGCGCCGGCGCAGAGCACCTCGCTGCCTTCCCGGTTGCTGGGCCTGGCCTGCGGGTTCAGTGCCGTGGCCTGCTGGTCGTGGTACGCCACCCACAACGCCCGGTATCTCAAGCAAAGCCATTTCAACAGCAGCGAATGGTCGACGCTGACAGGCATCGTGACGGGCATCGTGGCGATCGTGTTCGGCATCGCGGCCTTGATGCTGTTCCCGAACCTGGTGCCCTCCGAGGTTGAAAGCAGCCGCTGGACGACTTTCCTGTGGGTTTGCCTGTTCCTGGCGCTCTGTGGTTCATGGCTGGCCAATGGGCTCTGGAATGCTTGCTCGCGTCGAATGCCCGCGTCGTTGAGCGGCCAGATGATCGTGTTCGAAACGCTGTTTGCCTGCGTGTACGGTTTTCTGTTCAGCCAGCGAATGCCTGGCTTGATGGAAGTGGTCTCGATCCTGTTGCTGGTGGGCGGGGTCGTATGGGCGGCGAAACGTCATCGGATAATGCCGGTGAAACAGGCTGAACCCTGCGAATGACAGTCAATACTGTGGCGCAAACGCTTTCGGCGACTTCAAGACGACGGTCAGGGCAGAGGTTGGAGGCTGGTCTTGAAGGCAGTGACCACACGGTTACGGCCTTGGTGTTTAGCGTGATACAGGCGTTGATCGGCTGTACGCAGAATGGCTTCGATGGTGTCGCCATCGCGACCGGATTGCGATACGCCGATGCTCACCGTGACCACGGTTGACCGCTGCAGGCCATGAAAAGAACTATTGGCCACGGTGCTTCGCAGCCGCTCGGCGATTTCGTGCGCGCCTTCAAGTGAAGTCTGAGGTAGCAGTATCATGAATTCCTCTCCGCCCACTCGGGCTACGCCGTCATACGGCCGGATCGAATCGAGGCATTTCTCCACGAAACTCTTCAGGATGTCATCGCCAACCTGATGCCCGAAGCGATCGTTGATGGACTTGAAATTATCCAGATCCAGTGCCAACACGGAGAACGGCGCATCACCGCGTTTGGTCCGGCCGATTTCGCCCTCGACCCGCTCCATGAACCGACGCCGGTTATCAGCGCCTGTCAGTGGATCGGTCGCCGCAAGATGCCCGAGTTCCTGATTGGTGCGCTGGAGTTCCTGCAGGGCGTTCTCGGCATACGCCATCGCTTCGGCGAGACGCACCATCAACTCCTCCTGGCTGTAAATCCTGGAAAACGACCGCGTGGTGAGGAACGCTTGCACGACCCCATAGCTCAACATGAAGAATCCACCGGCGAAGATCGCGTGAGCGAGCCACCACATGTGGTTCCACGGACGTGCAAGGATGAAGGCAAGGGAGGACAGCGCGAATGCGGTGACCGAGATGATGAAAATGGTCATCAGCGGCGAACGGATACGGCGCAGCAGGAGAATTGTCACGGTCAATGTGGAAAGAACGAGGGCGCCCCCCTCCATCGAGAGGCGCACCGCGAGATTGCCGGCGATCGGCGAATTCGCGACGTACGCCACTGCCACGTCAACCAGCAGGAACAGTCCTATCCAGGTCAACCAAGGGCGGGCCGTCATTCGTTGGTCCGCGGCATCTGGTGGGCGCTGGTACGAGAGCATTGCGACTAACAGCAGAACCGACATGACCAGTCGAGAGGCCGGTCCATAAAGCAGGAAGAGCCAGATATTGTGGTGCGCAAGCCCGGTGAACGCACCATGCAACGCGTAGATCACTACAAAGCCGAGAAATCCAAGCGTCATCCATCGTAGCAGCGGCTCTCCCGATGACTGATAACAGCGCCACGTGACGTAAGTAACAAACAGGCCTGCCAAGGTGGCTGCCGTGATCGCAATGATATGGAACAGGTGATTCTCGAATAAAAGCGTGGGGTCCTGAAAAAAGTACAGGTAGCCAATCAGATAGGCCGGAACAAGCGCAAACCCTGCGAGCAGCAAGCAGGCGTAAACCCTGACCATGTAGCGAACGGCTTCAGGTGGCTCGTCGGTGGCGATGAAATTGATCATGGGTCCCTCCGGTCTTGATCCATTCATAGTTTTTTCAGGAAGCCCAGTAGCAGCTCATTGACCTCTGTCGCGCGCTCTTGCTGTATCCAGTGGCCGGCACCTTCGAGGATATGACACCCGCGCAGTTGCGGCAGTGTCTGCGCGAAGGCTTCGATCTGCCGCGGGGAGCTCGGAAACTTCAGCACGGCGTCGCGGCTGCCGGCTATGAACATCGACGGCTGCTGGATTTTGCAACCGCGCCAGGGTGCCAGCAGTGCCCATGAGCGCGTCATGTTGCGGTACCAGTTCAAGCCGCCGTGAAATCCGCTGCGGGTGAATTCGCGGGTGTAATAGGCAATGTCCTCCAGGCTTAGCCAGGCTGGCAGGGTTTCGGGCTCGATCATCGCGCCCAGGAAGCCCTGGCCCGGCTGCAGCCGGCCGAACACCGGCCCCTCGGGCCCGTCACCCGAGCCACTGAAGTAGATGCGCCGGATCGACGACTCGACGTTCCTTTCCAGCTCGGCCTCGGCCACACCCGGCGTCTGGAAATACTGGATGTAGAAGTCGTTGATACCCCGCGAGGCCAGCGCGCTGAGGAGCTCCACGCGCGCCGGCGACGAGAACGGAACGCTCATGCCGACCACGGCGCGGAACAGATCGGGTCGCATCATTGCTGCGCTCCAGGCCACCTGCGCGCCCCAGTCATGGCCGACGATCACGGCTTGCTGTTCGCCGAGTGCGTTGACCAACTCGACCATGTCGCCTACCAGGTGGAGCGTGGTGTAGGCGTCGGGTTCGGCCGGCGCATCTGTGCCGCCATAGCCGCGCATGTCAGGTGCTACCGCCCTGTAGCCGGCGGCCGCCAGCGCAGCGAGCTGGTTGCGCCACGAGTACCACAGCTCCGGAAAACCATGGCAGAGCAAGACCAGCGGGCCGCTACCTTGCGTGGCGATCTGCATGCGGATGCCATTGATGTCGAGCAGTTCCAGGTGTGGCTCGTTCATGTGCGCTTCCTGCGATTCAAGCGATGGCCCCCAGCAACCGTGGCAAGCTCGCCAGAGCCTGCTGTCGGCTGACCGAGAGCCGATGCAGCTGTGCGAGTTTCTCGGTGTCGGTTTCCGTAAGGCCCCTGACCACCGCCGTCATGAAGAACAAACGCGACTGCTTGATCCAGCGGGCCAAACCTTCATGCTCTCCCCAGCGTAGCTGGTTACCCAGGTAGACCGCCCAGATTCTGATCCAGTCCGTGGGGACGTGAGGCGGCGGGACCATCCTGCACAGCGCGTTCATTTGCGCTTGATCGACCAGGTGGCTTTCCACATAGGCGATCAAGGCCGCGCTGAACACGGGTTGGCAGCTGCTGACCATCAACAGGTTGATCTTGCCGCCGTCGAACACCTTCATTTCAGGCAGTCTCGGGATGGCACTGGCGCTGCAATCAATGTGCAGAGCATGTGGGCTTGTGGCGATGCTGTCCTGCTCGAGCACGATGCGCGTTGACTCGATAACGCGCACCCTCCCCTGGCGCACGACGTTGTCGATGCGTCGAAGCTCACGCAGTTCCGCCTGTGTGACGGTGGCGCAGCGGTAAGCAGTGGGTTCGACGGACTTGTCCAGGCGCAGGAGCTGACCTGTCGCCTCAAGCCTTAAGAACAGGTCCGGGATCGAGCCCGCGGCTGCGATAGCCTCGAACTGTGCCGTGAGACCGCCGATTGTTCGTTCGAAGCCGTCGAGGCCGGGTTGCAAGTTGGCCCGGTCGATCAACCACGGATCGTTCGGCATGATCCAGCAGATTTTTTCGGGCGCAACAGCGTTTTGCAGCAACCACAGGCAAGCGTCGATCCCGGTCTTGCCTGCCCCCACCACGACGTAGCTGGTGTATGGGTGGCGGATTTTCGGCAAGTCGTTCAGTGGCACGCATTGCACGCCGGGTTCCACCCTGTACCTGGGCGGGTGGGTCGAGGGCACTGCTGTCTGGGCATGGGTGGCGTCCACCACCTTTTTGTGCACCCGCACCTGATGGTCTGCACCGCTGACGAGCGAGGTAAACCGGTGGTCGTCAATGCGGTCGCCGGTGTAGTTGCACATGGGGAAGTAACGGACTCGACCGGATGGCAGAAACTGCTGATTCATCACCTGATCGAAGTAGCTCACCACCTCCGCGCCGGAGGCCAGCTCATACAAGCCCTCGTTCAGTGCCGTCGTATCTTTCGTTCCGCTACCCAGTTCCCTTGAGTTGACGCCATAGAAGGCCGAGGGCTGGTGCAACCGTACAAAGGGGTAGGCATCATTCCAGTGCCCGCCAGCTCGTTCGTGTCGGTCCACCATCACGATGCGTGCATTCGTTTCCTTGAGTAGCGTATCGACGAAGGCCATGGCCGTCGCGCCAGCACCGATGACCAGGTAATCGGTTTCGATCGGATTTTCGTCCATATGGCTGCACCGCCCTGAAGGTTGTCCCCTCAACTTCCGTAGATTAGCCACCAATGCCGCGCTCAATAGAACGAATGCTGCTCACCTCCATAACCAATGGAATTAATGGCTGCAGCCCGCGCGCCAGACGGACGCCCCATCAACCGCCGGGCTCGAGTGTGGTGAGCGCCGGTCGAATCCATAGCCGATTGCTGCCTGTCACGAAGGACTCGGTCGACTGGCTTGAAGGCACTGATTCACCCTGCATAAAAATCCGTCATGACATGTTATGACCTCCCTGAAAAACGGACTTTAACCAACAAATTCAGGGGTTTTAGGACGAATGGTCGAGAGGCGTCAAGCGCGGGGAATTGCAGGGAGTTTGCAGCCACTACAGGCTTTTCTGACGGGCGCGTTCGTCGCGGTGAAGTGAACTTCACTTTCATGACGTGTCACATTAAGTCCTTGTCAAGTGAACTTCAGTGGAGGTACAGCCTTATGAGCATGGCCACGATAGTCAGTGCCGTGATTTCCAGTCTCGCACCCAGTGTCTTTGACCAGAACAATCTGCAAGACCCCGGTGCACATGTCTCAGCCGTCGAATACCACTACGGTATGGACATCGATGTGAAACGGGTATTGCAGCGCACCGATACATCCGACAAGACCGGCGTCGTACCGGTGACCCTGGTCTACGAAGACAGCGAGGGCGAGATTCACAAGATCCGTTTCCTCGAATGGGGTGGAAGCCCTGCCGACCCTACCAGCATTGCCTGATCAACTCCTCGATCGGGTTCCGGGCCTAGCCGCCCCCTAACAAGAAGCGGAAGTTGAACCTCCTGTGCACTCAGTGCGATTGAGGTTTTGTGTTACCTGAAAATGGACATATTCGAATGACTGAAAGTTCATTCGCGAAACTCACTATTATCTTGGTGGCGTGTTGCCCCAGGATTAATTGATAACAATGGCTGGATCTGAATGGCAGTCAGCAACGGTAATCAAGCCGTGCCAAGAGCCAAGTTGATTCACTATTGAATAAAAGAGGTCACCATGGAACTTAGTATGTTTTCTTCGTCCACCGTGGAATATGTGCGTTTGGGCGTTGTCTATTTTCATCTTATCGCCTGTTGCGTGGCAATCGGGCTGGTCTTGACCAGTGACATCGCAATGGTCAAGCAACTCCTGAAGGGGGATGCGTCAGGTCACCAAGATGACGCGCACATGGAAAGCCTTCAAAAAACCGTATCGCTTGCACTTGTAGCGCTTTGGATTACTGGCATTGGTATTGTCGGGATCGATTATGCCGGTAAAGGGATGGAGTATTTCCTCAATCCAAAACTGCAAGCCAAAATTGGCATCGTCGTGCTGCTGACCTTTAACGGCTTCCTGTTGCATAGCGCTGTATTGCCGGCGCTGAAAAAAGCCGGTTCGTTACTCAAGCTCTCCTTCAGCCTGCGCATGCTGGCGCTGTTCTCCGGCGCTCTCTCCGCCGTGTCCTGGTTCTATGCCGCCATGCTCGGTGTCGGTCGTCCGCTGGCCTGGAAATACTCGCTGGTCGAGTTGCTGGCAGCCTATCCGGTTCTCATCGTCGGCGGTTTCGGGATGATGGTCCTGCTCACTGCCTGGGCAAAAGACAGAGACACCGAAGCGCGTAGGGAGCAAGGTTTCAGGACTCCAGGAAACGCCGCCCTCGCTGGATGGTGAAGCCAGGCTGAACAAGGAAGTTCGGCTTCAGCCAATAAAACTCGCTGTTAGCAGTTCCGAAACGGTGCTGCTAACGCTGGTTTAAACGAGATCCAGCGGCCTCTATCGTTTCCCCTTCATGCAGACTACGGAAAGATAAGCCCCCCAAAGAACACCACATACGGCAAGTATCAGCTCCGGATTGAAAATACTCTGATCGACCGGTGCCACCAGGATTTCGCTGTAAAGGCACAGGGCGCCCGCGATCAACGCAATAAAGTAGCCAGTCTGTGTTCTGGTCCGGCGCAGCAATAGAACCTTTTTCAGACCCTCTTCTTTCCATTCCTGACGGGGCATGAGTTGGATTTCCTCCAGCAGCACCACACCCCACAGTAATGCGCATAACCCATAACCTATCATCATGACGCCCTCCAGTTTGAACGTTGATTCAACATAAATGCAGCGTGCACTCAGTGCTCAACTTGTGAATATCCATTCCGGAGTCTTTTCTGACTCGTTGACGAAGACAACTCCATTGAGCAGACCAATATATTCCGAGGGGTAAATATGCTTGATTGGGACGGCCCCCGCTATCGACGTTAGCAGGAGTTCTTTGTGGAGATATCAGCCAAAAGCTTGTAGTGGTTCCACTACAAGCAGCCACTCTAGGTTAACAAGCCGTTTTCGAGTGCATAGCGGGCCAGTTTCGCGTTGCTGTCCATCCCGGTTTTTTCCAGGATGCGTGCCCGGTACGTCGTGACGGTGCTCGGGCTCAAGTGCAGAATCTGGGCGATACGGACAATTCTTTCGCCTGCTGCGAGGAGCTTCAGTACTTCAAGCTCCCGGTCGGAGAGCGCTTCGTGGGGTGCCTCGTCGCCTCTGCCGATCGCGTTGACCAGTTTTTCCGCCAGCTCGGGACTGACGTGCTTGCCGCCCGAGGCCACCTTGCGAACGGCCGCCACCAGGGTGGCTGCGCAAATATCCTTGGTGAGGTATCCCGCTGCGCCGTGCTTGATTGCGCGTAACGCATAGGCCTCGACCGAATGCATGCTCAACATCAGAACGGCGAGCCTGGGCTTGTGCGCACGCATGAGCTTGAGGAGTTCGAGGCCGTTCTTGTCGGGTAGCTGAATATCGACCAGCGCCACGTCGAAATCCTGCTCGCGAACCAGGGCCATGGCATCTTGTGCCGTCTCGGCTTCACCCGTGACGTCGATCTCGCCGGCCGTCTCCAGCATGCGTCGCACACCGCTACGCACAATGCTGTGATCATCCACCAGCAAGACTCTGATTTTGTGGTCAGTCATCTGTCTTTTCCATTCGCACCCGCAAGGCCCTGGCCGTTTCGTGTCTCGATGTACAGATGATGTTGAACCCGCGAGCCCCGCCGACACAGATGCGCGTGCTCATGCATTCCCACACCCACCCTGCGGCCAGTGGCCAGTGGCCAGCAAGCCATTGCATCGGCTGCCGGGTTCTACGTTAGCAGGTCGGGATTGCACTGCAAGATGACAATTCCCCCCGGGATCCGGGGCATTGCGCCAACCTTGCTAGTATTTCGTAAGCCAGCGCTCAGTGTTCGACAGGGTAAACACTGCGAAGCCGGCTCCTGCGGCAAGGGGTAATGCCTTGCCCGCGGCATCCATTTTGACTGGACACAGACATGGCCACAGTGACGACACCGATCGAAGTATTGGACATGAAGACATTGCTGGCAGCGCTGAAATCGTTGCGCAAAGGTGACTTCACCACGCGTATGCCGGAAGACTGGACCGGCATGCCGGGCAAGATCGCCGACACGCTCAACGAGATCATCGACATGGCGGCCGAGACCACCACCGAATTCGAACGCGTGGCGCAACTGATCGGCAAGCAGGGCAAGGTCGACGAGCGAATCCAATTGCCGATGATGAAAGGCTCGTGGCAAAAGATCGTCAACTCCAGCAATGCGCTCACCAGCGACCTCATCAGCCCGATGAACGAGATCATTCGCGTGGTCGGTTCGGTGGCCGAGGGTAATCTGAGCCAGCAGGTACCGCCGGTACTTGACGGTCTGAAACTGCGGGGCCAGTTCCTCAAATCCGCCGAGATCGTCAACACCATGGTGACGCGCCTGGGCTCCTTCGCTTCCGAGGTCACCCGCGTGGCGCGGGAAGTCGGCACTGAGGGGATTCTCGGCGGGCAGGCCAATGTCAAAGGGGTATCCGGCACCTGGAAAGACCTGACCGACTCCGTCAACGACATGGCCGCCAACCTGACCACCCAGATGCGCAATATCGCTTACGTGACCACGGCAGTGGCCAAAGGCGATCTGGGCAAGACGATTACCGTCGAAGCCCGGGGTGAGATTCTCGAACTGAAAAACACCATCAACACCATGGTCGGCCAGCTCTCGAGTTTCGCGGCGGAGGTGACCCGCGTGGCGCTGGAAGTCGGTACCGAAGGCAAGTTGGGCGGCCAGGCGGAAGTGCGCGGCGTCTCGGGCACCTGGCGCGACCTGACCGAATCGGTCAACGGCATGGCGGCCAACCTGACCACCCAGGTGCGCAACCTCGCCCAGGTGACGACGGCGGTGGCGCGTGGCGACCTCGGCAAGAAAATCACCGTTGAAGCCAAGGGTGAGATTCTCGAACTGAAAAACACCATCAACACCATGGTCGACCAGCTCTCCAGCTTCGCCTCGGAGGTGACCCGCGTCGCGCTGGAGGTCGGTACCGAAGGCAAACTGGGCGGACAGGCCGAAGTCACCGGCGTGTCCGGTACCTGGAAGGACTTGACCAATTCGGTCAACGGCATGGCGGCCAACCTGACCACCCAGGTGCGCAACATTGCCGACGTGACGACGGCGGTGGCCAACGGCGACCTGTCGCGCAAGATCACCGCCGAAGCCAAAGGTGAAATTCTCCAGCTCAAGGAAACCATCAACACCATGGTGGACCAGCTCTCGACCTTTGCCGACGAAGTGACGCGCATGGCTCGCGAGGTGGGGACTGACGGCAAACTCGGCGGCCAGGCCAAGGTGACGGGCGTCGGTGGGACCTGGAAAGACTTGACCGACTCGGTCAACAGCATGGCGGCCAACCTGACCAATCAGGTGCGCAACATCGCCGACGTGACGACAGCAGTGGCCAAAGGCAACCTGGGGCGCAAGATCACCGTGGAAGCCAAGGGCGAAATCATGGAGCTGAAGAACACCATCAACACCATGGTGGACCAGCTCAACAGCTTTGCCGCCGAAGTGACACGGGTGGCGCGCGAAGTCGGCACCGAAGGCAAGCTCGGGGGGCAGGCACAGGTGCAAGGTGTATCCGGCACCTGGAGGGATCTGACCGAAAACGTGAACTTCATGGCAGCCAACCTGACCAGCCAGGTGCGAGGCATCGCAAAAGTGGTGACCGCCGTCGCCAACGGCGACATGAAGAAGAAGCTGACACTGGAAGCCAAGGGCGAGATCGCCGAACTGGCCGACACCATCAACGGTATGACCGATACGCTGGCGCTGTTCTCCGACCAGGTGACCTCGGTGGCGCGTGAAGTGGGCGTCGAGGGCAAGCTGGGGGGCCAGGCCAACGTGCCGGGTGCTGCCGGCACCTGGCGCGACCTGACGGACAACGTCAACGGTCTGGCCGCCAACCTGACCAACCAGGTGCGTGCAATTGCCGATGTGGCGACGGCCGTGACCAAGGGCGATCTGACCCGTTACGTGGAGGTGGAAGCCAAGGGTGAAGTGGCGGAACTCAAGGACAACGTCAACGAGATGATCCGCAACCTGCGCGAAACCACGCGGCAAAACGCGGAGCAGGACTGGCTCAAGAGCAATCTGGCGAAATTCAACCGCCTGCTGCAGGGCCAGCGCGATCTGGCGGCAGTCTCCAAGATGGTGCTGTCTGAACTGGCGCCGCTGATCAACGCCCAGCACGGTGTGTTCTACATGATGGACGAGAACCCGCCGGATCCGGCGAAACTCAAGCTGCTGTCCGCTTATGCGTACAAGGGCAACATCAATGTGAACGATGAGTGGCGGCTCGGCGAGGGCCTGGTCGGGCAATGCGCCTACGAGAAGCGGCGCATCCTGCTGACCGATGTACCGGCCGATTACGTCGCGATTTCATCCGGTCTGGGTGCTGCCGCCCCGCTGAATATCATCGTGTTGCCGATCCTGTTCGAGAACAAGGTCAAGGCCGTCGTCGAAATGGCTTCGTTCACGCGCTACAGCATCATTCATCAGACCTTCCTTGATCAGCTCGCCGAATCGATCGGTATCGTGCTCAACACGATCGAAGCCAATATGCGGACCGAAGAACTGCTCAAGCAGTCGCAATCGCTGGCGCACGAACTGCAAAGGCAACAGGAGGAACTGAGACAGACCAACGAGGAACTGGAGGACAAGGCCGGCCTGCTGGCGGAGCAGAAAGCCGAAGTCGAGCGCAAGAACCGTGAAGTCGAAATCACCAAACTGTCGCTGGAGGAGAAGGCGGAGCAGCTGACGCTGACCTCGAAGTACAAGTCCGAATTCCTCTCCAGCATGTCCCATGAACTCAGAACGCCCTTGAACAGCTTGCTGATCCTGGCCCGCCAGCTCAGCGACAACGCGGAACACAATCTCACCCCCAGGCAGGTCGAATATGCCAAGACCATCCGCAGCGCGGGCAAAGACCTGCTGGAGCTGATCGACGAGATTCTCTACCTGTCCAAGATCGAGTCGGGTACGGTCACACTGGATCTCAATGAAGCGCGGTTCGCCGATCTGCACGACCAGATCGAACGCACCTTCAGGCCGGTCGCCGAAAGCCGCGGCCTGACCTTCACGATTGAACTGGCACCTACCCTGCCCCCCGTCTTGTGGACCGACGAAAAGCGCCTGCTGCAGGTGGTCAAGAACCTGCTGTCCAACGCCTTCAAGTTCACTGAACAAGGCAGCGTCAAGATCAGCATCGAGCCCGTTGTGTCCGGGTGGAGTGTGGATCACAGCGAACTGAATCGCGCCGATGCGGTGGTCGCCTTCGTGGTCACCGACACCGGCATCGGCGTATCGGCCGGCAAGCAGAAGCTGATCTTCGAGGCGTTCCAGCAAGCCGATACCGGAACCTCACGAAAATACGGCGGCACCGGCCTCGGCCTGTCGATCAGCCGCGAGCTCGCACACCGGCTGGGCGGTGAGCTGCGGCTGATCCCCGGTGAGATCGGCAAGGGCAGTACTTTTGCGCTGTACGTGCCCTTGCGAACACAGGATGCCCAGCGTCAGACGCTGGACGAACCCGCAACAGAGGCAGTACCTGGCCAGGTCAGGCGCGACCTTATGTCCGGCCCTTCTGCACAGATACTCGACGACCGCGAGTCGGTCCAACCCGGCGACCAGGTGCTGCTGATGCTCGAGGGCGACGCCCGATTCGCCGGCATCCTGCTCGAGGCCGCGCATCAGAAGGGATTCAGGGCGATCGTCACGACCCGTGGCGCGGATGCGCCGGAGCTGGTCGAGCGCTTCAATCCCGCCGCAATCACACTGGACCCGGGCCTGACGGACATCGATGGCTGGTTGCTGCTCGAGCAGTTGAAGGGAAATTTCGCCACGCGTCACATTCCGGTCCAGATCATCTCGAACACTGACGACCGCACACGCGGGCTGCGCTATGGCGCATACGACTATCTGCTCAAGCCAGTCACAGCCGACGAGATTCAACATGCGCTGGTGGGCATCGTCGCATTCGCAGGGCGCAACACCAGGAACCTGCTGCTGATCGACGCTGACGAAGCGAACCGCGCCCGCCTCCTCGATCTGCTCGGCAACACCGACCTGAAGATCGAAACGACCGCCAGCGGCGCTGAAGCCTTGAAGAAACTGGCAAAGAAACGCTACGACTGCATGGCAATCCATCTCGAACTGCCCGACGCATCCGGCATCGAGCTGCTCGAGGCGTTGCAGGAAGACCAGGCCAGGCGTGAACTGCCGATCGTCGTCTACGGTGCAGAGACACTGACCAAGCCGCAACACGAGCGTTTCCGGACACTGCTGGGCAAGGGCGTGATCAAGGCCGTTCAGTCTCCCGAGCGCATACTCGACGAAACCGCACTGTTTCTACACCGGGTCGTCGACAGGCTGTCGCAGACCCAGCGCAGGATGCTGGAAAAACTCTATGAGGGGTCGGACAGCCTCGAGGGCAAAAAGGCCCTGGTGGTCGACGACGACGTGCGCAATATCTTTGCCCTGACCAGCGTGCTCGAGAGCAACAACATGCGGGTGGCCACGGCGGAAAACGGCCGGACCGCCATAGAACTGCTGCAGCAGCAGCCCGATACCGACATCGTGCTGATGGACATCATGATGCCCGAGATGGATGGCTTTGAAACCATGCGCCAGATCCGTACCTTCAAACGATTTGAAGCCCTGCCCATGATTGCGCTGACGGCCAAGGCGATGATGGGTGACCGTGAAAAGTGCATCGAGGCAGGCGCCTCGGACTACGTCAGCAAGCCGGTGGATACCGACCAGCTGCTGTCACTGATGCGCAGATGGCTCTATCGATGAAGCAACCTCCGGTATTCAAAGAGAGCGCCCAGGTGCGGCACCCTGCCCCGCCTGATGGCGTGCCAGCATCGGTGTTGCTAGTGGATGACAACCCCGCCAAGCTCACCGCGCTCGCCGCAGTGATTACCGACATGGGCCTCGATGTCGCCACGGCGACTTCCGGACGCGAGGCGCTGCGCCTGCTATTGCAGCGCGACTTCGCCGTCATACTGCTCGACGTGAAAATGCCGGCGATGGACGGTTTTGAAACCGCTGCACTTATTCACGGCCGCCCGAAGTCGGCCCATACACCCATTATCTTCGTCACCGCGGAGGCCGACACCGATTCCGAGCGTTTCCGCGGTTACACGTCCGGCGCCGTGGATTACATCTTCTCGCCGATTGTGGCCGAAGTGCTTCGCGCCAAGGTCCAGGTGTTTGTCGACCTGTTCTACTTGCAGCGCAAACTGACGATGCAGGCCGAAGAATTGCAGCAATCGAAACGGCAGCTGCGTGAACTGGCCTCCTATCAGGAGCACCTCAAGGAAGAAGAGCGAAAGCGCATCGCTCGCGACATCCACGACGAGCTGGGACAAAGTCTGCTGGCGTTGCGAATCGATGTCTCCATGCTGCAGGCGCGCACCCGTACCATGCACCCCAGGCTCAACGAAAAGGCCAGCGATGCGCTGAATCACCTCGATACAGCCATCCGCAGTGTGCGCAGTATCATCAATGATCTTCGGCCCCCCGTACTCGACCTGGGATTGCAGGCCGCGATCGAGTGGCAACTTGAAGAGTTCCGGCAGCGCAGCGCGATCGATTGCACGATGTCGGCCAAAGACGAAAACTTCCGTTGCGACCTGAATGAAAAATCCGCCACGACGCTGTTCCGCATCGTGCAGGAATCACTGTCGAACATTGCCCGACACGCGCAAGCGACAAAGGTGCACATCGAACTCTCCAGGGAGGGTCGCCGGCTTTACCTGCAGATCAAGGACAACGGCGTAGGCATGACGGATCGCAAAAAACTGAACTCGTTCGGGCTGGTGGGCATGAAGGAACGCATCAGCATGCTGGGTGGGGAGTTCACGATCGACAGCGCACCGGACAAAGGAACGAAATTGAGCATATCGCTGCCCATCGACTGACGTGGATATCAATTTCAAGCAGTACATCCTGCATCGAAGCTCCATGGCATCATCCATTTCAACATGATGACGATCGTAGTTTGGGACCCGCCGGAGAAAATCTCCGGACCGGACTCGCTCATCCTGCAGCCCTGCCATACTGTTCAGCATGACCAGTGCAACCTTTCGCTTCTACGAGGAGCTCAACGATTTCCTGCCGGCCGAACGGCGGCGGCAATCCTTCACTTGCGAATGCGCGCGAGGGGCGACGGTCAAGCACATGATCGAGGCGCTCGGGGTACCGCACACCGAGGTCGAGCTGGTGCTGCTCAACGGCGAGTCGGTGGGCTTCGAGCGGGTGATCCTCGACAGTGACCGGCTGGCGGTGTATCCAAAGTTCGAGGCGCTGGACATCAGCCCGCTGCTCAAGGTTCGTGCGCAACCTTTACGGGTGCTGCGCTTCGTCGCTGATGCGCACCTTGGCGGGCTGGCCAGTCTGCTGCGCATGAGCGGCTTCGACACCCTCTATGACAATGGCTTCGAGGATGGCCAGATCGCCGAGATCGCTGCGCAGCAAGGACGCATCGTGCTCACCCGCGACCGCGAACTGCTCAAGCGACGGATCATCAGCCATGGCTGTTATGTGCATGCCCTGAAACCGTCGCTGCAGCTGCGCGAACTGTACGAGCGCCTCGACCTGGCGCGTAGCGCACGGCCATTCAGCTTGTGCCTTCATTGCAACCTGCCGCTGCACGAGATCAGCCCGGAACTGGCTCGGCCGCAGGTGCCGCCACGCGTTGGCGCCCTCTACTCGCACTTCCTGCGCTGCGACGCCTGCAAACGGGTTTACTGGGAGGGTTCGCACTGGCGCGGTATGTGTGCATTGCTGGCACCTCTGCTGGACCGATAGCCGCGCGGGCCGGCTGCGTTGCCAGGGATAACTGGCTTTTGCATCAAGCAGATAACGGCCAGAAGCCCATCCCGACTGGCACAACGGCTCCGAACACGATCCCGAGGAATCGGTTCGCGTTCGAGTCCGCCTGCTACAGGAAGCGGCGGCGAGCGGCGAGCTGTTCGCCACTTCTACGATATGGCGTAGGCCCCCGCTGCAACCCCATGTAGTCAGGGCCCGGCATCCGGGCCCTGAGGCTCAGGTCTGCTTCAAGGCGCCATCGAACGCTGGCGTCAACCCCGACAATTGCAGCTTGCGGACAAAATCGCCAAGACGCTGCTGCTTGTAGGCTTCCACGTCCATGTCACGGTAGTCGTAGAAACCCTGGCCATCTCGCAAGCCATTGCGGCCGCTTTGCATGTTGTCGGCGATCACCTGTGGCGATTCGAAGCGCGGTGACAGCGCTCCACTCAGGTAGCGCGAGGCGTAGTACAAAATGTCGCCGCCGCCCCAGTCGATGAATTCAAGCAGGCCCAGCACCGAGAAGCGCAGCCCGAAACCGACGCGCACGGCGGTGTCGATATCTTCTGCGCTGGCCACGCCCTCCTCCACCATCCGTGCGGCTTCGTTCATTACCAATGCCTGAATGCGCGGCACGATGTAGCCAGCCACCGGATTGCACACCACGGGCACCTTGCCGATCCGCTTGAGCAGTTGCAGCAGCCGTTCGACGACCTGAGGGCAGGTCGCTTCGCTGCGGCTGACTTCCACCAGCGGCATCAGGTACGCGGGATTGAGCCAGTGCGCGTTCACGAAGCGCGCAGGCGTGCTGACCATTTCGCTCAACTCGGTGACGAGAAACGTCGACGTCGTCGAGGCGATGATGGTCGACGCCGGGACATGCTCGCTGACCCAGGCGAAGGTCTCCTGCTTGACCGCGATGACCTCCGGCACCGCTTCGAACACCAGGTCGCACTGAGGCAGTGTCGCCGCGGCCCGGGATTTTGATTGCACCGTCAGCCGGGCTATCGCGATGTCCGCCTGATCCCCCTCGAGCACACCAAGGCGTACCAGCATCTGCAATTCGCTGCGGATGTTGTTGCGCACACGCTCGAAGTAGCCATGTCGCTCATCCTCCGCGCGATCCTTTATATCGATGAGGGTGACCGGCAAGCCC
Source organism: Pseudomonas sp. FW305-70 (assembly GCF_058783925.1). Taxonomy (NCBI): domain Bacteria; kingdom Pseudomonadati; phylum Pseudomonadota; class Gammaproteobacteria; order Pseudomonadales; family Pseudomonadaceae; genus Pseudomonas; species Pseudomonas sp. FW305-70. Next base: position 11,001 of record NZ_JBYSYZ010000020.1, on the reverse strand, counting down.
GCATGGATAAACGCCAGGGCAATGCCCTCGCCCATCCGGCCGGCGCCGACCACGCTGACGTGGGGCAGCGCGGCGTTCATCAGTTGTAGCCCTTGGTCAGCAGTTCGGTCATCTGCGCCCGACTCAGTTTGGCCAGACCGAGGTTTTCCAGGGTGCGGCCTTCGGCGTAGAGATCCCGTGCAGCAACAACCGAGGCAATGCTCAGCAGACCCTGCGCGACCGGAGTCGGCACACCGGCCCAGCGGCCGACGGACACCAGGAAGGACAGGCCCAGGCGTGTGTCTTCGAGCATGTAGCGGTGCTTCTGCAGGTCGATGTCTTCGCGCCAGTCGCCGCTGTCGGTCAGCTTGCCGTGGGCACCGCGACCGTACATCCACTCATCGCCTTCGGTGGTGTTGTAGTGGTCGGCCAGGGGGAAGTGCGGAGCGCCGTAGGTCAGTGCTTCGCGCACGGCCATGCGCTCGGCATCGAGCTGGTTGGTCACGCGGCGGATCGACGGTTGGGTACCTTCATTATGAATGTCCCAGGCCTCGAAATGCTCCAGGGGACCGGCGTTCATCATGATCAGCGGCGGATGGATGATGGGGCCAGCGTTCATCAGCGCACCACTCAGGGCGTCTTCAATCGGCTCGACGCTCGGGTAGGCCTCGCGCAGTACCGCGAAAGCATGCTCGGACAGGTTGCTGGGGAATACGCCGGTTGGCAGGCGGGTGGCGTAACCGCTGATCACCAGGTCGCTGGCGCCATGCTTGCGTACCAGATACGGCAACGTACCGGTTTCAGCGAAGGCGACCTTGCTCCGGTTGCCCGAATCGGCCATGGCCTTGGCGAACACGAAACTGCCGAAGGTGCCCGGTGGCAGGAACACCACCTGACCGTCGTGCAGGTGCGGCGCAACATGTCTGGCCAGGTCTTCGTGGGAGGTCGACGGCAGCGGGATGATCACCAGTTGCGCGTCGCCCAGGGCTTCGGCCAGGTCGTCGGTGAACGACAGCTTGTCGCCCTGCTGGCCGACGGACAACTGGCGAGTGCCCTTGTAGTCCTTGATGGTCAGGCTGCCGATGGCCAGCAGCTCCTTGAGCGCGGTGGAGTCTCGACGCCACAGGCGGGTCGGGTGCCCCTTTTCAGCCATTTCGACAGCAGCGGCGTAACAGCCGTGACCACCACCCAGCACAGTAATATTCATGCAGATACTCCTTTTTGTCAGTGACTCGATCCTATCGAGCCGCACCGCCGCAGACTCTTCCGATTGCGCAGCCGAATGACGGATTGCGCAGGAGTCTCAATGCTTCTGCCGCCGCAGGGTGTCCGACGGCAGACAGCCGTAGCGTTGCCGATAGGCGCTGGAGAAATGCCCGAAGCTGTTGATGCCGTGACGCAACAGGATATCGGTGACGGTTTCACCGGCCCTGCCCTGTTTGAGCGATTCGTGGATCACCGCCAGGCGACGGTCACGGATGTATTCGACCGGCGCCTGCTGAAGGAACTGGTTGAAACCGTTTTGCAGGGTGCGCACCGAGACGCCACACAGTTCGCTCAAGGTCGTCAGGCTGATCGGTTCGTCGAGGTGTTCTTCGATGTAGTCACGGGCCTTTTTCACGTGGTGCGGCAGCGGCGCGCGCGAGTCGATCAACAGATCCGCCGAGTAGTTGTGCGGCAGCTGTGTGAGCAGCAGTTGCATCAGGTATTCGGACAAGCCGCTGGCGAGACGCGAACCGTCCACGCCGCTGCCGTACAGCCGGCAGATGTAGTCCAGGGTGTGATAGAGGCTGACGACGCCCGCGCCCAGGTGGTCGACGCTGACATCAAAGATCACCGACTGCCGCAGGCTGCGGCCGAGCAGGCGTTGCAATTGTGTCTCCAGGGCATCACGGTCGACGCGCAGGATCAGGTTGCGGCACTCGCCATCGGTGACGATGCGGCTTTGCGCGAACGGCGAGGAAACGCTCAGGTAGCCCGACTGCATCGCCGCGCTGCGCCGCCCGTGGGCCACTTCGCAGTGCCCCTGCAAGGTAATGCGGAACAGGTACTGATCGGCAATGTCGCCGATGGTGATCTCCACCGGCGCGCCATAGCGCAGGTCGAGCAGCGCCGAATCGCCGAAAAACACCCCGTTGAGCCGAGTGTGGATGGGCTCGTCACGCAGCACGTTGAAGCTGTGGGGGCACAGGTATTGGCTGACCTTGTCCTTGATCTCGCGGTAATCGGCCGAGCTGAGCAGGCTGTGCCGTTCCAGCAGGTGTACATCATTCAACATCACGGGTTCTCCTGTCCTGGAGCACCTCGGCCCCGCGCCCTTCAAAGGGAGCGAGGCCGAGGCGCCGATCGTGGACTATGACCAATCAGGCCCGGGTCGGATACTCCCGGGCATAGCTTTCCCGAAAACGACGGCAGCCACGCCAGAGCAGTAGCACCGTCAACGCCGATGCACCGGCGATCACCAGCGACATCGACGAACCCACCGCCGCGGGCGATCCGAAGTAGCGGTCGGTCAACAGCGCCACCAGCGTGGTGCCCAGGCCCAGGCCCAGCAGATTGCTGATCAACAGGAACACCGCCGAGACCTGTGCGCGCACCTGGTTCGGCGCGAGGATCTGCATCGCCGCCGTGGACGCCGGCATCGGGAACGAAGCGAAGAACATCGCCGGCACCAACAGCGTCACCGACAGCCACAGTTGATCGACTTGCGGGAACAGCACGGCCGGCACCGCCATGCCGAGGGCACCGATGACGCCGGTGCGCATGGCGGCGTCCTGATGACCTTTCCTGGCCAGGTAGTCGGTGAGCCATCCGCCGAACAGCACGCCTGCGGTATTGGCCACCAACAGCACGGTGCCGAGCATGTAGCCGGCCTCCATTGGCGACAGGCCGAACTTGCGGATGTACAGCGCCGGGCTCCAGCTCATCATGCAGAACAGGGCCATGGCGTAGAACGAAAAGCCCAGGTAATGGCAGGTGAAGGTGGCGCGGTGGCGACCGAGGAAACGCAAGCCATCGCTCATCGCAACCTTCTTGGCCTGACCCTGTGCATCGACCTGCAACCCCTTGCGCGCCGGGTCGCGCACGGTAAGCCAGATCAACAGGCCGACCACGATACCGGGCAGGCCGACAATGAAGAACGCCAGTTGCCAGGCCTTCATCGCACCGAGAACGGCGACTTCGATGGTGTTCATGTCCTTGAGCATCGCGATCACATAGCCACCCACCAGGAAGGCCAGGCCACCACCGACGAACGAGCCGATCGAGTAGATGCCCACGGCGCGGCCAAGTTTTTCCTTGGGGAACATGTCGCTGAACATCGAGTAGGCCGAGGGCGACAGGGCCGCTTCGCCGACACCGACGCCAATGCGGGCGAGGAACATGTGCAGGAAGTTCTTGCTCATGCCGCAGGCAGCCGTCGCCAGGCTCCAGAACACCACGCCGACGGCGATGATCTTCGGCCGGGAGAAGCGATCCGCCAGGTAGGCGATGGGCATGCCCATGAACGCGTAGAACAACGAAAAGGCCAGCCCGTGCAGCAAGCTGAACTGAGTGTCGCTGATCTGCAGATCGGCTTTGATCGGTTCGATCATCAGCGCCAGGATCTGCCGATCCACAAATGAAAAGATGTAGGCGATCATGCACAGGCCGACCACGTACCACTCGTAAATGTAGGTTTTCTTCTTCTGCTGTTGCAGGACCGCGTTATCGACCTGGATATTCATTAGTGTTTGCTCCTCTTGGAATCCGCTCATGGGCGCAGCGCGCCGGATGACGGTGCACAGCGCACCGACTGGGAAGTTGCGGGGCAGATGTAAAGGACAAAGGGTTCGAACATGGTCAGGCCTCTTATTGTTATGGGGTCAAACCCCGGATGGACCGGGCTTACCAGAACTTCCAGGTGTAGGTCGTGGCGAAACGGAATTCGTTGTAGTCGTAGCCGTACTTCTGTTTCACGTCGATGTTGCGCAGGTCCAGCCCCAGGCCTTGCAGCGCCCCGCTCTGCACCACGTAGCTGAGCCCCAGGAAGCGTTCGCTTTCCTGGTTGTCGCTCAGGTTGGCGCCACGGTCCCAGTGGGTTCCCTTGATGTAGCGGGTGTAGAGCTTCAGCCCCGGCATGCCCATCCCGGCAAAGTCATAGCTGTAGCGCGCGCCCCAGGACTTTTCATCCGGGCGGACAAACCCCAGGGACGACCAGTGCACCAGATAAGGTTGCGGGATAAACCCGTTCATCGTCGGGAACACGCTGTCACCGAGCATGCGCTGGTAACTGAGGCCAAACATGTGGGCGCCTTTGAGCAAGGTGAACAAGCCACCGTAGGAACGGTTGTCGATCTCACCGTTCAAGGCACTACCATCTTCATTGTTATTGAAGTAGCGCAAGTCGGTCTTGAGTTTGTAGCCATTACCCAAGTCAGCCATATGCATCAGGCCGAAATAGTGCTGCTGATAAATATCGTGCAACACGCCATAGAAATAACTGGCTTGCAGGTTCTTGGTAATGTCGTAAGTGGCGCCGCCAAAGTCCAGGCCGTCACTGTCGAGATTATCGGTGGAGCCAAACTTGTACAGCTTCTCGTGGTTGGAAGATTCCCGCGTCACGGCAGACCAGAACCGGCCACCGGTCATCGTCAATCCATCGACTTCCCTGGACTCGACCACCGCCCCTTGATAGATCGTATCCAGTTGCCGACTGGTGTCATCGTACGCCACCGGCAATTGAGGGCGAAGGTCACCGACCTTCAACTCGGTCTTGCTGTAGCGCATCTTGAAGGTTGCACCGGCGCGACTGTAGTCATCCGCCGTCTGCTGGTCACTGACGCTGAAAGGCAGCGAACCGTCGTTGCCCGATGAATCCAGGCGCACGGCGTATTGCGCATCCACATCAAGGCCGATCGCCAGAGCCGTGTCGGTGTAACCGGACGTAAACTGTGCATCGAAACCCTGAGACCAACTATGCACTTCAGAAACCGGCGCATTGTTATTGGTGTAATTACGGTGCAAATAGAAGTTACGCGTATCCACTTTCAAGTGACTATCATCGACAACATCGGCATAGGCTGCCAATGGCGAACAGATCATTCCCAACACGCCGGCAACACCAAGCCCACGGCAAGATTGTTTTACCTGAAGCATCTAACTTCTCCACATCTGTATGTGCTGGGCACTGTATTTATAGGAGCAGATTCGAACTAAAAGTTAAAAATGCCGGCAGCCGAACACCGAGCCTTCTTGCGCAGGAAGGCGAATTGCATCAGGGATATAAAGAACGATGGGTTCGAGCATGGTCAGGCCTATTGTTGTTATGGGGTAAAACGCCAGGCGGGCTCAATGCAACAGCCAGCCAAGACGACACGCCTCTTGCCTACCCAAGGTAAGTCAGTAGGCGCCGCGCCGATATCGAGATGAACAGCATCCGTTGGGGGGAAAACTTCAACCCGGCTAAAGGTTTCCCTTAGTCAACTCAAAAGCGCAGGGCGAACAGTGCGAGATGGCAAGCCCGTAATGCATAAGCCTTCCTATAGCGAGGTCTTGTGGTTGGATGGGCCCTAAACTAGCGATTGCGCCGCCTGCCAACCTCCCCGATTGCGCAGGCAATTCTCCAATTACGCAGCCTGATGCAGACCCTTGGATGACAGGCGGAAAACAGCCTGAGCAGCCAGTCGCGAATGTCCACGAAACCATGGGCGTTTCACTCTGGGGCGCACAGGTATTCAGCTTCCCTGCGCTCCCGGTTCCCGACTGGGAGCGCGGCGCCTACAAAGTTGCCATTGTCATTTGTCGTCCATCTTTGTTGACGATTGTGGCCGGCGCTCAGTGTTCTCTTCGGCGTTGGGCGCTTCTGGAAAACTCCCTGGCGTGAACACATGGGTCTGCAAGTCGCTGGCATCGACTTCGGCGACACCATGAACCGAACGGGCCAGATCAATGGCCTGTTCACACTGTCTATGAGTGTTGACGCGGCCACTTAACCCCACTATGCCCGCATGGGTTTTGACATTGATATGCAGGCTAAGGGTCGGATCGGAAAATGCCAGGGCCGACTTCACCTTGGCAGTAATCCATGCATCGTGAACGGCCATTTCCAGACCATGAGAGTAATGCTGGAAGGAGTGAATTTTCATGGCTGAACCCTCTCTCGAGTAATCAGACGTATTGTCCATCCCTTTTGCTGTGCTGCCCTTTGCCTGTCAGGTGAACGCTATGGATACCTGATTCGTTTTGGCGCGCTCGCCACACAAACATTGACAGACATTAATTATAGTACGGCCGTTGCCTGCGGTCAGATCGCGGCCCCCGTGAGCGTCCGCCTTGTTCGCTCGGTGCCAGGCGCAATGCCTGCAGAGCCTCCAAACAGTCCTTATCGCGATCAGCCCTGATCAACCCATCGCTGCCGATGTCGACCGACAGAAAACGGCCAACAGTTGCCGCTGGCTGGAGCGATGGCAAATGTGCACCTATGCTTGGGTCGGCTGGAAGAACTGATCGAGCATTCCGTGCTGCTCCGTCACCTGTGCGCAATTTCCGTCAATGGTCATCCGGGCGTATCAGTTTCAGCACACCTTCGATGATCTGGAACCAGGCTGTGGTTGGCCTGGCTTTCGAAAATCCTTGCGCCATGCCCTTCCTCAGTTTGAGTCATCAATACTTCAAACTTCCCCCCGGGAGACACCCATGGCGCACCTTCTCAAACCCATCGCCGTACTCACGTCCTTTTTTACCCTGATGTTGCCGGTGCTGACCTCGGCGCAGGCGGCCACCGACACTCCACCCGCCGTCAAGACGCCGGACCGTGTCGAGACCCGAATCGGCGTGCTGGAATTCAAGGATGGCGCGCCAAGCGCCGAAACCGCCCGGAATGTCTATGACACACTGGCGTTCACTCGGGGTGTCGATGCCTTCGTGAACAGTTTTTCGGGTGCCTCGGCCTATGCGATTCGCGAGGGCTTCCACAGCATTGGCGCTGAAGACAACTCGGTGGTCATTTTCTCCGAGCTGATGGACTCCAACTCGCTCTTTCTCACGGCCAACGCCGATACGATCTACTCGGTGGCAACGCTCGACCTGACGAAAGGACCGTTGGTGATTGAAGTGCCACCCAAGGCCCTCGGCACGCTGAATGACATGTGGTTTGGCTGGATCATCGACATCGGCGCGCCCGGACCCGATCGGGGTGAAGGGGGTAAATACCTGGTTCTGCCACCCGACTACGAGGGTCCTGTTCCTGATGGCGGCTACTTTGTCGGTCGCTCCAAGACCAACCATGTGCTCTACGCCGTTCGCGCCTTTATGGAGAACAACGACCCGAAACCTGCCGTTGACCTGATCAAGGACAAACTGAAGATCTACCCCTACACACCGGGTGGCCACGGCACCAGCATTGCCACGGCACTCGAAGGCAACATCCGCTTGGAGCCCATTCCCCCGATCCCGCCAACGAAGTTCATCGAGGGCAGTGGCAAATCCTTCAACACCATCCCGCCCAACGATTTTTCCTACTTCGAGATGCTCGACAAGCTTGTACAGCTGGAACCTGCCACCTCGTTCAGCCCGGAACTCATGGGGCAATTGGCGGCCATTGGTATCGTGAAGGGCAAGCCCTTTGCTCCGGACGAGCGGATGAAGAAGATCCTCAGCGACGCGGCCGCCGTGGGCAACGCCGCTGGACGAGCGCTGAACTGGCGGGCCGCCGAGTATCCCGGCTGGTCCTATTACCCGAACTCGATGTGGGCCAACATGCTGTGGCAAGGCGGTTTCAATTTTGAAACACCGCCGCCGTTGATCACCAAGGAAGGCCTGTTCAAGCCATTGCCACCGACTGGCGCGCGCACGCTTGATTCGCGCACGGCGTTCTACTACGGCTACACCATGGATTCGCCGGGCATGATCATGCGCGTGCCCAACGTGGGCTCGCAGTACCTCATGGGTTTCACTGACGCCGACAAGAACCCCTTCGATGGCGCAAAGACCTATAAGGTGACCCTGCCACCCAAGATCCCTGCGGCGAAATTCTGGTCCTTCACCGTCTACGACAACCAGACGCGCTCCATGCTCCAGACACCACAGCGCTACCCCCGTGCCGGCAGTCAAACCTACCCTTCACCGGCGGCCGTCGAAAACGCGGATGGTTCCATGACCATCTACTTCGGCCCTTCCAGACCCGCGGACGCCAAAGCCGGCAACTGGATACAAACCATGCCGGACAAGGGCTGGTTCATGCTCCTGCGCCTCTACAGCCCCCTTGAGTCGTTCTTCACGAAAGCGTGGCGCCCGAGCGAGGTCGAACTGGTTCGGTGAGATAAACACCGGCCGGTCAGCACTACTTCCCAGTCGGTGCTGACCGCCCTGTTAATGCCGACGCAATCAACTGTCCGGAATGTGCTTTTTTCGAAAAAAAAATGGCAGTGCATTGCACTGGTTTTTTACCCCGACCAGGGCTTTTTTGATGGCTGATTGGCTTATACCCCCCGATTTTTACCCTGGAATATGCAAAAAAAGACGAAAAAATCGACGGGGCTTTTATCCGCCCCCCGACTCGCTGAAAGCCAGTCATGGTGCTGGCTGCGCCCTCCTGTGATAGCAATATGCGACCAGTTTCGGCACTGCCGTTGGTCAGCAAAATTGATCAAAAAATGAACGGAGACGGCTTTTTTCGTTCAGAATACGCAACAGGTCACACGGGCTCCGATGCTCAGCTGACTCAAGAAGCGGAAGTTAAACCTCATATAGACGCCCAGTGCGAATGAGGTTTTTTGTTACCTGAAAATGGAACTAACCGAATGATAAAAAAGTTCATTCGCTAAACTCGCTTTTTTCTTCGCAGCACAACGCCGCAAGATTAAACAATAGAAATTGCTGGATCCTGACTGCAGTCAGCAACGGATAAATTCAACTAGCCGTGCTGAAGTCATGTTGATCCACTAAGAGTACAAAGAGGTAATCATGGAACTTGGTATACTGACTTCGCCAGCCGCGGAATATATTCGCTTGGGCGTTGTATATTTCCATCTTATCGCCTGCTGCGTGGCAATCGGGCTTGTGTTGACCAGTGACATTGCCATGGTCAAGCAACTCCTGAAGGGGGATGTGTCGGGTCACCATGATGACGCGCATCTGGAAAGCCTTCAAAAAACCGTATCGCTTGCACTTGTAGCGCTTTGGATTACGGGCATTGCTATTGTCGGAATAGATTATGCCGGCAAGGGGATGGAATATTTCCTCAATCCAAAGTTGCAAGCCAAAATCGGCATCGTTGTGCTGTTGACCTTTAACGGTTTCCTGTTGCATAGCGCTGTATTGCCGGCACTGAAGAAAGCCGGTTCGATACTCAAACTCTCCTTCAACCTGCGCATGCTGGCGCTGTTCTCCGGCGCGCTCTCTGGTGTGTCCTGGTTTTATGCCGCCATGCTCGGTGTCGGTCGTCCGCTGGCCTGGAAATACTCGCTGGTCGAGTTGCTGGCGGCCTATCCGGTTCTTATCGTCGGTGGCTTTGGAATGATGGTGCTGCTCACCGTCTGGGCGAAAAACAAAAACGCTGAAGGCCGTATGGAGCAACGCACCTGGGGAACCGGAAACGCTGCTCTGGCTGGCTGGTGAAGTCAGGTTGAACAAGCCCGTTCAGCCTTTGCCAATGAATTCCGTTTTTAACTATTTACCCATCTCACTTTTCTCACTTGAGGATATCCAAATGAAATCCATGAAAGCTCTCTTCGTCATCGCCGCGCTTACCGCTTCTTCTCTGGCGATGGCCACCGGTGGTGGTGACAAGACATTCAATCGCATGGAGTCGGCCCGCAAGGTCTCGATGGAAGCCTTCCAGGTTGCGCAGAAGCAGAAGGCTGAAGCCGCTGTCGCTCAAAGCAAGGCCAAGGCGACCAATCGCAGCAACGGCTGATCGGTGTAGCGCGACCGCGCAACACGATGGCAAAAAAGGGACTTCACGGAGTCCCGGGGCACACAAATAACGAAATATCTGTAGGAGCGAGCTTGCTCCGGGCGGCGTTCCGACGAAAAACCTGAGAGCACCGCGGGGTGTCAGGCTCCCCGCATCATCGTTGACCTCCATCGCGAGCAAGCTCGCTCCTACAGGTATCGGTGTTCCCCGCCATTACGTGAACAACCAAAAAAAGTCGCAAACCCTGCAGGGTTTGCGACTTTTTTTTCGATACGTCCTTCAAATTCCCGGGACGTTTTCTACGGGTATGCCTGCCATGTGTAGCGTGCAGGCCTAGTTCTGTACCTCAACCACGTCGACATCCGGCGCGTCTGGGGCATCCGGAGCATCCGGGGCGTCTGGAGCGTCAGGGGCATCCGCCACATCCTCTCTGGCGTCCCTCTTCTGGGCCTTGGCCGCCTCTCTGGCCGCGTTCGCATCAGCCTTGGCGTCGTTCCTGGCAGCATCTGCAGCAGCCCGGGCTGCATCTCTGGTAGCATCCGCGTCTGCCTTGGCAGCGTCCCTGGCGGCATCTGCGGCGGCCCTCGCAGCATCTCTGGTTGCATCTGCACCCGCTACACCTGCAGCTTTTGCAGCGTCACGGGCAGCATCCGCCGCAGCTCTGGCGGCATCTCGGGTTGCATCTGCATCCGCTTTCGCAGCATCCCGGGCTGCGTCTGCATCAGCTCTGGCAGCGTCTCTGGCTGCATCTGCGTCATTTTTGGCAGCGTCCCTGGCTGCATCTGCGGCATTGTTGTCAGCCCTATTAGCCTTATCGGCTCTATCGGCTCTGTCGGCCTTATCAGCCCTATCAGCCCTATCAGCCTTATCGGCTTTATCGGCCTTATCGCCACGGGCATTGCCTTGGCCTGCGTTTCCGGCAACACCACCATGGTCAGCATCGCCGCGGCCCATGCCGCCATGTCCTGCGCCACCGTCACCGCCACCATCGCCATGGCCACCGCCAGCGTTACCGCCTCCGCCATTACCACCGTGACCACCGCCTCCGGAGCCACTGCCGCCACCGTGACCACCACTGTTACCACCACCGCCGCCACCGTGGCCGCCTCCGCCGTCACCACCATGAC